>NZ_JBMIOP010000250.1:0-17596 GCF_049197365.1 Mycobacterium sp. THU-M104 | reverse complement strand
CTGGGCGCTCGCCGACGAGATCCGGGATCGGCTCAACGAAGCCGGCATCGACGTGACCGACACCGCCGACGGCCCGCAGTGGTCGCTGCGGGCGGGCCAAGACAGGTAGGCGGCAAATAGATGGCCGGCAACTCACGGCGCCGGGGCGCGGTGCGCAAATCCGGGACCAAGAAGGGCCCGACCGTCGGTTCGGGGGGTCAGCGCCGTCGTGCGCTCGAAGGACGCGGTCCCACCCCACCGGCGCACATGCGGCCGAACCATCCCGCCGCCAAACGCGCCCAGCAGCAGGCCCAGCCGCGGCGTCCGGTCAAGCGGACCGACGAAGCGGAAACGGTGCTCGGCCGCAACCCGGTGCTCGAGTGCTTGCGCGCGGGCGTACCGGCGACCGTCCTTTACGTCGCGCTCGGCGTCGAAGCCGACGAGCGGCTCACCGAATCCGTCTCACGGGCCGCTGATTCGGGCATCGCGATCCTCGAGGTGCCGCGATCGGACCTGGATCGCATGACCGCCAACCACCTGCACCAGGGCATCGCCTTGCAGGTGCCGCCCTACGATTACACACATCCCGACGACCTGCTCGCGGCCGCTCTCAACGCGCCGCCGGCGCTGCTGGTCGCACTGGACAACATCTCCGACCCCCGCAACCTGGGCGCCATCGTCCGTTCGGTGGCGGCGTTCGGCGGCCACGGCGTGCTGATCCCCCAGCGGCGCTCCGCGTCGGTGACGGCGGTGGCCTGGCGTACCAGCGCCGGTGCGGCGGCTCGGCTCCCGGTGGCTCGGGCCACCAACCTCACCAGGACGCTCAAGGATTGGGCTCATAATGGCCTGCGCGTGGTCGGCCTGGACGCCGACGGTGCCATCGCGCTCGACGACCTGGACGGGACCGATCCGCTGGTGGTGGTCGTCGGCTCGGAAGGCAAGGGGTTGTCGCGGCTGGTGCGGCAGAACTGCGACGAGGTGGTGTCGATCCCGATGGCGGGGGACACCGAGTCGCTGAACGCCTCGGTGGCCGCCGGGGTGGTGCTCGCCGACATCGCGCGTCAGCGCAGACATTAATTTCCTTGGCCGAGCAGACACGAAAGTCCCCGACACGCCGATTGTTTCGGGCCGTTGACGTCTGCTGGCGGGTTTTGGGTGCGCTGCTGGCGGCCATGGTGTTCCTGGCGCCGCCGGCCCACGCGCAACCGCCCGGCATCGATCTGCAGGCCCATCGCGGCGGGCGCGGCGAGACCACCGAGGAATCGCTGCGGGGGTTCGCCAAAGCGATCGAACTCGGCGTCACCACCATCGAATTCGACGTGGAACTCACCGAGGACGGCCAGCCGGTGGTGTGGCACGACCCGACGATCGAGCCCGAGAAATGCTCCGACACCGCGCCCGCGTTCCCCGGTGATCCCGAATATCCCTACGTCGGCACGCTGGTGCACGACCTGTCGCTGGCGCAGATACACACCCTGGACTGCGGCAAGCGGATGCCCGATTTCCCGGACGCAGAAGTTCTGCGGGGCAACAAAATAGCGGTCCTGCCGGAGGTCTTCGCGCTCGCGGATTCCTATCGGGCCGATATCCGCTACAACATCGAAACCAAGGTGGAGGCCGACAAGCCCGCGGAGTCCGCCGGCCCGCAACAGTTCGTCGACGTGATCCTGGCCGCGGTCAGGGCGGCGGGCAAGGTCGACCGCGTGGAGATCCAGAGCTTCGACTGGCGGACCCTGCCACTGGTGCGCCGAGCCGAACCGTCGATCCCGCTGGTGGCATTGTGGGACAGCGATACATGGAAACCGGATTCGCCCTGGCCCAACGGCGTCAACCCGGCCGTCGTCGGCGACCCGATCATCGGAGCCAGAATTGCCGGCGCGGACATCACCGCGCCTGACTACGCGCTGGTCGACAAGGCCTTCGTCGACCGCGCTCACGCATTCGGTCTCAAAGTCATTCCCTGGACCGTCAACGACGCCGACGCCATGCGCCGGCAGATCGGCTATGGCATCGACGGACTCATCACCGATTATCCGACAAGGGCGCGCAGCATCCTGGCCGGGCTCGGGATGCCCTTGCCCCTCGCTTACCGTCGCCAGAGCTGGTCAGTGCCTCGCGGCGGCTAAATCGATCACTTCGCGATGCTGGAGGCCAGCCTCGCCCTGGCCACCATCGTCCGGGGCGCCGAAATCGAATCGCTGGACTCCGACTTCCCGCTGGACGCGACGCGCCCTTCACGGTGGTCGCCGCCGGGCCCGTCCGGGCCCGGGTGCTGGCCTAGAAACCCACCAGCCGCGCGCTCGCCCACAGCGCGAGGACGGCCGCCACCAGGGACGCGGGCACGGTGCACAGCCCGAGGCGGGTGTACTCCCCGGCGCCGAATTCGACATCGTGGCGGCGCAGCACGCTGCGCCACAACAGGTTCGACAGCGAACCCACGTAGGTGAGGTTCGGGCCGATGTTGACCCCGAGCAGCACCGCCAGCACGGCGACCGGCCCGGCGGGCGCGACCAGCGGCAACAACACCAGCGTGGCCGGCAGGTTGTTGACGATGTTGGCCAGCACCGCGGCCACCGCGGCGATGGCCAGCAGCGCCGGCAGGCCCGAGCCGGACGGCAGCACCGTCGCCATGGCGGTGTCCACGCCGCTGAGCATGACCGCGCGAACGACCACGCCGAGCGCCAGCACGAACACCAGGAACGACACACTTGCCGAGCCCACGATCTCGACCACCGAGGTGTGCCCGCGGCTGAGGCTGCGCACCGCGAGCACCGAAGCGCCGGCGACCGCCACCCAGGCTGGGGCCACTCCCACGTATTGCCCGAGCGCGAACCCGGCCAGTGTCAGCCCGACCACCACCAACACGAAAACCGGTGGCCGCGGCGCGGGTTCCCGCTCCGCGGGATGGGGCATGATGCGAAGGTCTGCGGCGAAGAACCAGCGGAAGGCCACGTACACCACGGCGATGGTGACCAGCCAGGGCAGCGCCATCACGAACGTGAATCTGGTGAACGAGATGTTGGCCACGTGAAAGGCGAGCAGATTTGTCAGGTTCGACACCGGAAGCAGCAGCGACGCGGCATTTGCCAGCGAAGCGGTGGCGTAGGCATAGGGGCGCACCGGCGTGCGCAGCAGGCGGACGCCGGCCAGTACCACCGGCGTCAGCAGCACCACGGTGGCGTCCAGGCTCAACACGGCGGTGACGGTCGCGGCGACGACGAACACCTGGCGCAGCAGCCCGTGCGAGCCGGCGCCCACCCGCGCGATCGCCGCACCTGCGGCCCGGAAGAGCCCCTCGTCGTCGCAGAGTTTGGCCAGCACCAGCACCGCTCCCAGGAAAGCCACCACGCCGGACAGGTCGGCGACCTGCGCCGTCGCCTGATGAACCGAGATCGCGCCGGACGCCACCAGGATCACGGCCGCCGGAACCGCCGCAAGGGCCTCCGGCAGTCCCATCGGGCGCGCCACGGCAAACCCGAGAACAACAGCAAGCAACAACAGCGCCAGGGCCAGTATCACGGTTCGATCCGCCTCACGCCCAGGGGTTCTCGCGCCGCCATACCGTGGGCAGGTGCAGTTCGACGCCGTCGGCTGTGGCCAGCTCGTCGAGAACGCGGAGGGACACGTCCACGTCGTCGCCCGCATAGGGCAGGGCCCGCAGCGGCTTGGACAGGGGACGGAAGAAGTCGTCCCAGTGGACAAGGATCGCCCGGCGCGCGCCCACCGCTTGCACGGTCTGCGCCCAGTAATCGGCCAGGTAGGACCTCGGCTGCAGGCCGAGTTGTCCGACGCTGAGATACACCGTGTCGGCGCGGTAGCCGGCCAGGGCGCCCTCGAGGTAGCCGGCGCTGCCCTGGATCAGCAGCCGCCGCTCGGTCGGCAGGTGGTGCACCAGCACCGACCACGCCTCACCGCAGCGATAGGCCGACGCCCGCACCGGCGGTGTCAGCGGCGCCCCGATCACACCGGGGAAGCGGTCGGGCGGGCAGTGCCGCGACTGGACCAGGGTGACCTCGAAGGCGCCCAACCGCATCGGTTCGCCGCCGACCGCGACGATCAGCCGGTTTTCGGGCAGGCCGTATCCCCGCCCGACGTTGGCCGCCGACCGGCCCCCGACCAGCTGCGCGCCGGTGCGGTCGGCGACCAGGGCGGAGTCCAGGACGTGGTCGACGTGGGTGTGGACCGCGATCACCGCCGCGAGCCGGGACACCTTGGCCCGGGCGAGGCAGCCGTCCACGCGCGCCGGTGACGGGGCCACCCTGCCGGCGGCGACCCGCGCCAGGCCGGGCCGCGAGAAATAGCCGTCGGTCATCAGCGCGGACGACCCGTCGTCGACCAGTAGCGTCGACACGCCCAGCCATGTCACCGAGAGCCCGGATCCGGCGGCGGGCAGGTCGAACCGGTCCGCATACCGCGCGATATCGGGCCGGCCGAATCGCAGCCGCATCAGCAGAACGCCCTGATGTCGGCGCCGGCCGTCACCAGCCGGTCCCGCACTGCGGTCGCGATCTGCACCGCACCGGGCGAATCCCCGTGCACGCAAACCGATTCCACCTCGACGGCGATACGGGCGCCGTCGACCGCGGTGACCTGCCCCGAGGTCACCATGCTCGCCACGCGCTCGGCGATCGCCGCCGGGTCGTCGAGTACCGCACCCCGTTCCCGGCGGGGGACCAGGCTACCGTCCGGATGGTAGGCGCGGTCGGCGAACCCCTCGGCGACCGTGCGCAGGCCCAGGCGTGCCGCCTCGTCGAAAAACGCCGAACCCGCCATGCCCAGCACCGGCAGCCCGGCGTCCACCAGGTGTACCGCCGCGGCGACGGCGGCGGCCTGCTCACGGTTGGCGACGATCGTGTTGTACAGCGCGCCATGGGGTTTGACGTAGGACACCGTCGAACCGCACGCCTGGGCGATCGCCTGCAACGCGCCGATCTGGTAGACCACATCGGCGAGCAGTTCCTCGGCGTCGACGTCGATGAAGCGCCTGCCGAACCCGGCGAGGTCGCGGTAGCTCACCTGGGCACCGATGCGCACCCCGCGCTCGGCGGCCGACCGGCACACCTGCAACAGGCCGGCGGGATCGCCTGCATGGAAACCACACGCCACGTTGGCGCTGGTGACGATCTCGAGCATCGCCTCGTCATCGCCGAGACGCCAGACACCGAAGCCCTCGCCGAGGTCGGCGTTCAGGTCGATTCCGGGCACCTGCCCAGCTTAGGGAAGCGGCGCAGTCGGTCGTCGCCCGAGGAGGCGGCACAGCAGGTAGATCACGAACGAGATGGTGGCGACGAAGACCGAGACCGGGACGCCCGGTGCCAGCGACAGCACGATGCCCCCGACGGCGGAGACCTCGGCGAATACCACCGAGACCGCGATCGCGGCGGCCGGCGAGGCGACCACCCGGGCGGCCGCGGCCGCCGGTGTGATGAGCAGCGCCATCACCAGCAGCGCCCCGACGATCTGGACCGCCTGGGCGGCCACCACGCCGACCAGTGCGGCGAACACCACGCCCAGGGCGCGGACCGGGACACCGCGGGCGGCCGCCACCTCCGGATCGACGGTGGCGAACAACAGCGGGCGGTAGCACGCCGCCAGCACGAGGGCGACGAGCAGGCACACCAGTGCCAGCATGGCCAGGCCGGTGTAGCCGACGCCGACGATCTGGCCGGTCAGCAGCGCGAAACTGGTGCCGGTCCGTCCCGGGTAGAGGTAGATGAACAGCACCGCCAGCCCCATCCCGAACGCCAGCACCACCCCGATCACCGAATCGCGTTCCCGGGCGCGCTGGCCGAGGAAGCCGAACAGTGCGGCGGCCAAAGCGCTGCCGGCCAGCGCGCCCATGCCCACCTGGGCGCCGACCAGCAGCGCGAACGCGGCGCCGGTCAGCGACAATTCACTGGATCCGTGCACGGCGAACGACATCTGGCGCATGACGATGAACGGGCCGATCAAGCCGGCCACCAGCCCCAGCAGGGCGGCCGCCAGCAGCGCCCGCTGGACGAAGTCGTGACTGAGCAGGTGGGCGGTGACATCGAAGGAGAACAGGTGGCCCAGCATGTCGGTGAGGCGGTGGTTCATCGTCGGTGCCCGTCGCCGGGCGCGGGCTCGCCGATCACCACGTAACCGCCTTTGGCTTTCACGACCTCGATGTCGGCGCGGTACAGCGCCGAGAGTGTCTCGGTGGTCATCACCTGCTCGACGGTGCCGATCCCGAAGCGGCCGTCGACCAGGTACAACACCCGATCCACGTACGGCAGGATCGGATTGACCTCGTGGGTGACGACGATGACGGTGGTTGCGGCGTCCCGGCGGCAACGGTCGATCAGTGCCGCCACCAGCTTGGCGTTGGCCGGGTCCAGAGTCAGCAGCGGTTCGTCGCACAACAGCAGTGTCGGGTCGCTGACCAGGGCCTGCGCGATCCGCAGCCGCTGCAGTTCGCCGCCGGACAGCACGCCGACCCGAACGTCGGCCAGATGTTCGCCGTTGACCTGGCGCAGCGCGCGCTGGACCGCCGCCCGGCGACGGGCCCGCTCGGCGGACCGTAGTGGCGCCGGCCCCCAGCAACGCCCGTCCACGCCGAGCCGGACCAGGTCGCGCCCGCGCAGCATCACGTCGCTGTCGATCGGACGATGTTGCGGCACATATCCGATCCTGTCGCTGCCTGCGGTGACGGGCCGCCCGTCCACCAGCACCGCGCCGCCACTGAGCGGCAGCTGTCCGAGCAGAACCTTGAGCAACGACGTCTTTCCGCTGCCGTTGGGGCCCAGCACCGCGATGAACTCACCCGCGTGCACCGACAGGTCCAGGTGGTCCCACAGCGTCCGGTCGCCGAATGCCAGCCGGGCACCGGTCAGCCGGACCGTGGGCGTGGGGTGGTGGACGGCCGGGGCCGCTCGCCGGTTCACGGCGACGTCGACCGGTTGGTGCGCAGGGCGGCGAGCAACTGGTTGACCGTGTTGCGTTGCCAGGTCAGGTAGTCGGTGTGGTCTGGGAGGGTCTCGGTCACCTCGGTCACCGGGATGCCTGCGCGCTGTGCGGCGTGTTGCAGGCTGCTGATCGCAGGAGTCGATGTCTGCGGGTTGACCAGCAACGCCGCGACCTGGCGGTGCCCGATCAGGTCGAGGACGAACGCCATATCGGCCGGCGTGGGGTCGGTTTCGGTTTCGTTGGCCGCGGTGAACGCGGCCGGAGCACGATCCACCAGGCCCGTGGCGATCAGCAGGTAGTGCACCACCGGTTCGGTCGCGATCACCGCGGTGCCGGGATACGTGCTGGCGATGGCGTGTTCGGCGATGGCGATGGCGTCGGCCGCACGGCAGAATTCGGCGGCGTTGGCACGGTAGTCGGCGGCATTGCCCGGGTCGGTGGCCGCCAGCCGGTCGGCGACCGACGCGGCGACCGACTTGGCGACCTCCAAGTCGTAGAAGACGTGCTCGTCGGGCGGCTGCCGACCGGGGGCGGCGGATGCTGCGAACGAGTAGGCGTCGATCGCCGTGATGCGCGGATGTCCGGCCAGCGCCTGGTTGACCCAAGGGTCATAACCGCCGCCGTTGTACACGACCACGGCGGCGTCGGCGATCGCCGCGGCATCCGAGGGGCTCAACCGGTATGTGTGGGGATCGGTGTCGGCGCCACTGAGGATGGAGACGACGGCGACATGGCGGCCCGCGACCGCCTGCGCGACGCTGCCCCACACGTCGGTGGACGCGACCACCATGTTCGCTTGCGGATGTGACGGATGCGCGCACCCGGCGAGCGTGGTCGCGCCCGCGAGGGCAATCGACACGACCGACCGCCAGCGACGCCGCACGTCGACTCCTGCTCTGTGTGTCCCGTCGGCGCTCGCGCGTCTCCCAGGCTTCCGTCGCGGTCCGACCGGCCGCCTGGCAATACTAATGAAAATCGTTTCCACTACAAAGTGGGGGTGTACGCCGCCACGTAGGCGCCGCCGGCGATTCGCTGTAGCCTCACCGAACGTGAGCCCCACCCCGCGCCGGCGCGCGACCCTGGCCTCGGTGGCGGACGAACTCAAGGTCTCGCGCACCACGGTCTCCAACGCCTTCAACCGGCCGGATCAACTTTCCGCAGACCTGCGTGAACGGGTGCTGGACGCGGCGAAGCGGCTGGGCTACCCGGGACCTGACCCGGTCGCGCGATCGTTGCGCACGCGCAAAGCCGGTGCCGTCGGCCTGGTGATGGCCGAACCGCTGACGTATTTCTTCGGCGACCCGGCGGCGCGCGACCTGGTCGCCGGCGTCGCGCAATCCTGCGAGGAGTCGGGGCAGGGGCTGCTACTGGTGGCCGTCGGCCCGACTCGCAGCCCGCAGGAGGGTATCGCCGCGGTGCTTGCCGCCGGGGTGGACGGTTTCGTGGTGTATTCGGTCTCCGACGACGACCCCACCCTGCAGGTGGTGCTGCAGCGCCGCCTGCCCGTGGTGGTGGTGGATCAGCCCAAGGGCCTATGCGGGGCGTCCCGGGTGGGCATCGACGACCGGTCGGCGATGCGCGAGCTCGCCGGGTACGTGGTGGGGCTGGGGCACCGCGAGATCGGGTTGCTGACCATGCGGCTGAGCCGCGAACGCCGGCAGGGCCTGGTGGACGCCGACCGGTTGCGTTCGCCGGCCTTCGACGTGCAGCGCGAACGCATCCTCGGCGTATGGGAGGCGATGACCGACGCAGATCTCGATCCTGAGTCGCTGACCGTGGTGGAAAGCTACGAGCACCTGCCCGAGTCGGGCGGCGACGCCGCCCGGGTGGCGCTCAAGGCCAATCCGCGGATCACCGCGCTGATGTGCACCGCGGATGTGCTGGCTCTGTCGGCCATGGATTACCTGCGGGCGCAAGGCATCTACGTGCCCGGCCAGATCAGTGTCACCGGGTTCGACGGGGTACCCGAGGCGATCAGCCGGGGGTTGACCACGGTGCTGCAGCCGAGCCTGCGCAAGGGCCGGCGCGCCGGCGAACTGCTGCTGCGGCCGCCGCGGTCGGGGCTGCCGGTCGTCGAACTGCTGGACACCGAGCTGGCCCGGGGACGGACCGCCGGACCGCCCGGCTAGGACTTCTGTTCGGTGTCGCCGATCAGCAGTCGCACCGCCAGGTCGAGCCGCTTGCTGACGTCGGTCGCCGAGGCGCGCCGGGTGAGCCACGCCAACAGGTTCGACAGCCAGACGTCGGAGATGACGCGGGCGATGTGGTACTGGTCCTCGGTGGGTTCGCCGTCGGCCATTGCGCGCGCGAACATGGAGTCGATGAGCTTCTCGACCTGGTCGACCTCGCTGCTGGCGGACGCGTCGGCGAAGACGTAGGCGCGGGTCATGGCCTCGGTGAGCAGCGGGTTTCGCTGCATCGCTCGATTGAGCTTGCCGATCATGAAGTTCAGCCGCTGGAACGGAGTGGCCCCGGTGACTGCGGAGCGGTCGGTCTTGGCGTCGATCCGGCTGAATTCCCGGCCCAGCGCCGACACCAGCAGATGCACCTTCGACGGGAAGTATCGGTACAGCGTCCCCACCGCGACGTCGGCGCGGTCCGCCACCGCGCGCATCTGGACCGCCTCGTAGCCGCCCTTGGATGCGATCGCCATGGTGGCGTCGAGAATGCGCTTGCGGCGTTCCCGCTGCGCCTCCGAACCGAGTTCGGACTCGGCCAGGACCGCCACGTTCACGACCTCGCGCGGCTGCGAGTCGGAGACGCGGTCCGAGTTCGTGTCGGCTGGCATCTGAGGGATTTCTCCTTTTGTGGGCGGCCCGCTTGCAAACGATACGCACGCTGAGTGTGAATTTCCCACCTCCATACCGCCGGGACGGTCAGATGTACTGCTGTGACGCAGTTTTACTTGACGGTCGATCGCTGGCACTATTAGAACACGTTCTAGTCCGGTCGCGACCGGATTCTTCAGGCCGAAACACGACACGGAGGGCTCACCCGTGGCACCGACCGTCACCGACGAGAAGTTCGCGGCGCGCGCGCTGGTGCGCGACTGGGTCCGCAACGCCGGGTCGGGTGCGGGCAGCACCGCGGCCATCCGTGCTGTCGAGCAGGGTAGCGCCGACGCCTGGCGGCCGGTGTTCGCGGGTCTCGCCGACCTGGGCATCTTCGGCGTGGCCGTCGCCGAGGAATACGGGGGAGCGGGCGGGTGCATCGAAGACCTGTGCGCGATGGTCGAGGAAGCGGCCAAGGCTCTGGTGCCCGGGCCGGTCGCGACCACCGCGCTGGCCACGCTGGTCGTCACGGACCCCGACATGCTTGCCGCGCTGACGTGCGGTGAACGTTTCGCGGGGCTGGCGCTGCACGGCGACGTGCGGTTTGACGGCGGACGCGTGTCGGGCACGCTGCCCTGGGCGCTCGGCGCCGCGCCGGGCGGTGTGCTGCTGCTCCCGGCAGGGGACAGGTGGCTGCTGATCGACACCGGCGGTGGCGGCGTGCGGCTCGAGCCGTTGCGGGCCACCGACTTCTCCCGGCCGCTGGCCAGGGTCGAGCTGACGTCGGTGCCGTTCACCGTGCTCGAGGTGCCGCAGGGGCGCGTCCGCGAACTGACCGCGACGGTCCTGGCCTCCGAGCTGGCCGGTGTGACCCGCTGGTCGCTGGACACCGCGGTCGCCTACGCCAAGGTGCGCGAGCAATTCGGCAAGCCGATCGGCAGCTTCCAGGCCGTCAAGCACCTGTGCGCGGAGATGCTGTGCCGCGCCGAGCAGGCCCAGGTGGCCGCCGCCGACGCCGCGTGCGCCGCCGCGGACCCCGATCAGGCTCAGTTCTCGATCGCGGCAGCCGTCGCGGCGAGCGCGGGCATCGCCGCCGCCACGGCGAACGTCAGGGACTGCATCCAGGTGCTGGGGGGCATAGGCTGCACCTGGGAACACGACGCGCACCTGTATCTGCGCCGGGCCCACAGCACCGGGCGCTTCCTGGGCGGCGCCGAAAACTGGCTGCGCCGCATCACCGAACTGACCCAGGGCGGGGTGCGCCGCCGCCTGGGGATCGACCTCACCGACGTCGAGGGTCTGCGACCGCAGATCGCCGCGGCCGTCGCCGAGGTTGCCGCACTGCCCTCCGACCGGCGTCAGGTGGCGTTGGCGGAGGCGGGCTTACAGGCACCGCACTGGCCGGCGCCCTACGGGCGCGGCGCGGCCCCGGCCGAACAACTGCTGATCGACCAGGAGATGGCGGCGGCCGGCGTCGTCCGACCAGACCTGGTGATCGGGTGGTGGGCGGCGCCGACGATCCTCGAGCACGGCACGCCCGGGCAGATCGAACGCTTCGTGCCGGCCACCACCCGCGGCGACGTCCTCTGGTGCCAACTGTTCTCCGAGCCGGGTGCAGGATCGGACCTGGCTTCGCTGCGCACCAAGGCGGTGCGGACCGATGGCGGCTGGCTGCTGACCGGGCAGAAGGTGTGGACGTCGGCGGCGCACAAGGCGCACTGGGGCGTGTGCCTGGCGCGTACCGATCCGGACGCCCCGAAACACAAGGGCATCACCTACTTCCTGGTGGACATGAAATCGCCGGGTATCGAGATCCGGCCGCTGCGCGAGATCACCGGCGACTCGCTGTTCAACGAGGTTTTCCTGGACGACGTGTTCGTGCCCGACGAGTTCGTGGTCGGCGCCGTCAACGACGGTTGGCGGCTGGCCCGGACCACGCTGGCCAACGAGCGAGTCGCCATGGCCGCCGGGACCGCACTGGGCAATCCGATGGAAGAGCTCCTCGAGGTGCTGGCCGAGCTCGATCTCGACGCGGCGCAGCAGGACCGGCTGGCGCGTCTCCTCGTCCTCGCCCAGACGGGTTCGCTGCTGGACCAGCGAATCGCCCAGCTCGCCGTGGGTGGACAGGACCCCGGGGCCCAGTCCAGCGTGCGCAAGCTGATCGGGGTGCGCTATCGGCAGGCGCTGGCCGACTACATGATGGACGTCAGCGAGGGCGGCGGACTGGTCCACAACCAGGCGGTGTTCGACTTTCTCAACACCCGCTGCCTGACCATCGCCGGCGGGACCGAGCAGATCCTGCTCACCGTCGCCGCCGAGCGGCTTCTGGGCCTGCCGCGCTAGCGTCGCGATCCCGTCGCACTCAGGAGAAGGTCGTCTGCGCGCAGGTGCTGGGCGAGGTGATGTTGACTCCGGGGTAGACGACCTGCACGTGGGTGCAGACGATGACGTGGACGTCGGTCCTGGGTTGGCCGGTCGACCAGTCGGTGGAGTCGATGCGACCGGTCGTCTGGTACTTGTCCGGCGGCCCCTCACCGAAATAGACGTCGGTGATCTCGTCGGTGCCCATCGCTTTCATGACCCGCTCGTTCGGGCCGTTGGCGTGGGCGTCGAGGTAGGCCATCCGGTTCGGGGACCGGATCTCGGTGGTCTGGCGGGCCCACAGGCCGGGCGGGAAGCCGGTGACGCCGTCGGGCGTGAGCACGTCGGCACCGGCGGTGAAGTCGCAGTGCCCGTCGGACTTGACGCAGTTGAGGAACGTGTGGGTCTCGAGCTGGTCGGGGCCGTCCAGGGGGAACACGGTGGTGGCGGTGTTGCTCGCCGCGTTGGCGAACGGGGCGAACGTGAGCGCGGCTCCGACGACCGCGGATCCCGCCGCCACCGCCATAACCAGCACAACCAGCACCACCAGCCGCTTCATGTGTGTCCTTCCCGGGTTGCTGATTCCAGGGTCAATGTAGCTCTGCGGCTATTCGTCGTAGGTGACTTCCACCGAATCGGATCCCGGGCGGGACTGGCAGGCCAGGATGAGTCCCTCGTCGAGATCCTGCTGCTCGAGGACGTCGTTGACCTCCATGTCGACCTTGCCGGCGCGCAGGGTGCAGGCGCACGCCCCGCAGTGGCCCTCCCGGCAGGAGAACGGCGCGTCCAGTCCCGCGGCGAGCAACACGTCGAGCAGTTTGGCGTTGCGCGGCCACGACACGGTGTGTGTTCGGCCGTCGAGTTCGACCACGGCGGTGGCCGGCGGCCCGCCGCCGTCGGGGCCCTCACCGGTGTCGAGCGTGACCGCGGCGAACGGGTCGGAGTCCAGCGATCTGAACACCTCGATGTGGATCTGCCGCGCGGGCACGTGCAGCGCGTCGAGGGCCGCACGAGCCGCGTCCATGAACGGGCCCGGTCCGCAGATGAACGTGGGCCGGTCGGTGAAGGGGGCGGCAATCTTGGCCAGCGCAGGCGCGCCGGGCATCCCCTGCAGCGTTTCGAGCCAGTGCACCACCGTGAGCCGGTCGGGATACTTGCCGGCCAGCTCGCGTAGCGCCTGGGCGAAGATCACCGAACGGTCGTCGCGGTTGGCGTAGACCAGCGCGACCTGCCCGCTGCCCTCGGCGAGGGCCGACTTGCAGATGGACATGATCGGCGTGATGCCGCTGCCGGCGGCCAGCAGCAGGAAGTCGTCGTCAAGTGTCCTGGGAACGAAATTGCCCGACGGCGCCAGGACATGAATCCGCATGCCTGTGTGGGCGTGGTCGCACAGCCAGTTGGATGCATATCCGTCTGCGGTCCGTTTGACGGTGACCACCAGCGCGTCGTCGGTGAACGGCGAGCTGCACAACGAGTAGCAGCGGGCCACGGAGCCGGTGCGGTCACTGGGGACGCGCAGCGTCAGGAACTGGCCGGGCGCATAGCTCAGCCGCTCCGGCGGGATGCTCGAGCCCTCCGGCGTCGTGAACACCAGTGACCGCGCATCGCCGGTCTCCTCGACGACCTCGGCGACCTGCAGCTCGAGGACATGGTCACCGAGTGGCTCGTCGAGATTGGTCTCGGGCACGGCGCCTCCTCCCTCTCGTCGCAACTAGAACATGTTACAGAAAAGTCGATTCGTATCGCTACCAGCCGCAGGAATACCCTGCTCGACACGAATCGGAACGTGTTCTAATCTCTGGTGTAGGTCCACTGCGTAAGTTTGGCTCAGGAGGCACCCCAAGTGACGTCCATTCAACAGCGTGATGCGCAGTCGGTTGTGGCCGGCATCGACGATCTGCTCCCGCGGATTCGGGAGCGTGCGCAGGCGACGGAGGACTTGCGGCGACTGCCCGCCGAGACCGTGCAGGAGCTTCAGGACGTCGGTTTCTTCAGCCTGTTGCAGCCCGGGCAGTGGGGCGGGTTGCAGTGCGACCCCGCGATGTTCTACGAGGCGGTCCGCCGGTTGGCGAGCGCGTGCGGTTCCACCGGTTGGGTGGCATCGATCATCGGCGTGCACAACTGGCATCTCGCGTTGTTCGACCAGCAGGCCCAGGAAGACGTGTGGGGTGAGGACCCCGGCGTACGGGTCTCGTCGTCCTACGCCCCGATGGGCGCCGGTGTGGTGGCCGACGGCGGATATCTGGTCAACGGCTCGTGGAATTGGTCCTCGGGCTGTGACCATGCGACGTGGGCCTTTGTGGGCGGCCCGGTGATCAAGGACGGCCGGCCGGTGGACTTCGGCAGCTTTTTGATCCCGATCAGCGACTACCACATCGATGACGTGTGGCATGTCGTCGGGTTGCGCGGCACCGGCAGCAACACTGTCGTGGTCAAGGACGCCTTCGTCCCGCGGCACCGGTTTTTGTCCTACCGTGCGATGAACGACGGCACGGCGGGCGGATACCGGTCCAACACCGCCGCGGTATACAAGATGCCTTGGGGCACAATGCATCCCACCACAATTTCGGCGCCTATCGTGGGCATGGCCTACGGCGCCTACGACGCGCACGTGGAGCACCAGGGCAAGCGGGTGCGTGCGGCGTTCGCCGGGGAGAAGGCCAAGGACGACCCGTTCGCGAAAGTCCGCATCGCCGAGGCGGCCAGCGACATCGATGCCGCCTGGCGCCAGCTGATCGGCAATGTCGGCGACGAGTACGCGCTGTTGGCAGCGGGCAGGGAGATCCCGTTCGAGCTGCGCGCCCGCGCCCGTCGCGACCAGGTCCGCGCCACCGGCCGTTCGATCGCCTCCATCGACCGGCTGTTCGAGGCTTCCGGTGCGACGGCACTGGCCAATGACGCTCCGATCCAACGGTTCTGGCGCGACGCGCACGCCGGCCGCGTGCACGCCGCCAACGACCCCGAGCGGGCGTACGTGATCTTCGGCAACAACGAGTTCGGCTTACCTCCCGGCGATACCATGGTCTAGCTCATGACCGACACGGGAGAAGTTCGACGCGTTCAACAAGCCGGCCGCTGATTTCCTGGGAGGCGTGTGATGAGCATCCGGTCGCTGGGCTATCTGCGCATCGGGGCGACCGACATGGCGTCCTGGCGCGAGTACGGCCTCAAAATCCTCGGCATGGTCGAGGGCAGTGGTGCGGGAGAGGGGGCGCTGTATCTGCGCATGGACGATTTTCCCGCTCGGCTGGTGATCGTGCCCGCCGATCAGGACCGGCTGCTGGAGTCCGGGTGGGAGTGCGCCAACGCCGAGGGCCTGCAGGCGATCCGCAATCGCCTCGATATGGAGGGGGTGCCCTACAAGGAAGCCACCGTTGCCGAGCTGGCGGACCGCCGGGTGGCCGAGATGATCCGGTTTTCCGACCCGTCCGGCAACTGCCTGGAGGTGTTCCACGGCGTTGCTTGCGAGCATCGCCGCGTGGTCAGCCCGTACGGCCACCGGTTCGTCACCGGGGAGCAGGGGCTGGGGCATGTGGTGTTGTCCACCCGCGACGACGCCGAGGCCTTGCACTTCTACCGCGACGTGCTCGGGTTCACCTTGCGCGACTCGATGCGGATGCCGCCCCAGCTGGTGGGCCGGCCCGCCGACGGAGCGCCCGCCTGGCTGCGCTTCTTCGGCTGCAACTCGCGCCACCACAGCCTGGCCTTCCTGCCATTGCCGACGCCGAGTGGCATCGTGCACCTGATGATGGAGGTGGAGAACGCCGACGATGTGGGCCTGTGCCTGGACCGGGCCCTGCGCCGCAAGGCGCCCATGTCGGCAACTCTGGGCCGCCACGTCAACGATCTCATGCTGTCTTTCTACATGAAGACTCCCGGTGGATTCGACGTCGAGTTCGGTTGTGAAGGAAGGCAAGTCGACGAACGTGACTGGGTCGCCCGGGAAAGCACCGCGGTGAGCCTGTGGGGTCACGACTTCACGGTCGGGATGAGCGGCTGACCCGGGGCTGATTGTGTCGGACTTCATCGATCCACGCGCCTTCCGGCAGGTGCTGGGCCAGTTCTGCACCGGGATCACCATCATCACCACGGTGCACGACGAGGCGCCGGTCGGCTTCGCCTGTCAGTCCTTCGCGGCGCTCTCACTGGATCCGCCGCTGGTGCTGTTCTGCCCGACCAGGGTGTCGCGATCCTTCCAGGCCATCGAGGCCAGTGGCCGCTTCTGCGTCAACGTGCTGACCGAGAAGCAAAAGCACGTCTCCGCCCGATTCGGTTCCAAAGAGCCGGACAAGTTCGCCGGGATCGGTTGGCAGCCTTCAGAACTCGGCTCGCCGATCATCGAGGGGTCGTTGGCCTACATCGACTGCACGGTGGCATCCGTTCACGACGGCGGCGATCACTTCGTGGTGTTCGGTGCCGTCCGATCGCTGTCGGAGGAACCCAAGATCACGCCGCGGCCGCTGCTGTTCTACCGCGGCGAGTACACCGGAATCGAGCCCGACAAGACGACTCCGGCCCAATGGCGCGACGACCTGGAAGCCTTTCTCACCACCACTACCGAGGACACGTGGCTGTGACCCGATTCCTCGACAGGCGTCGACTGTCAGACCAGGCGATTGCCGCAGGACCATGTAGGCGAAGCGACGTCGATCAGGGCTAGTGCCCAGGCGCCGGTGCCGGCTCGGGCGCCGAAGACGGTGCACCGGGCACCGGCGGAGTGAGTGGATCCGGCTCCGCCGGGCGACTACCCGTCTTCGGGCCGATATCGGACACCTGCCAGCCGTCGGCGACTTTGTTGATCGTGACCTGCAGCAGGGTCAGTGACTCCCGCGGCTTCGGACTCTGCATGTCGCGCGTGGTCTGCGCCGCTGCCACCACCACGTGGGAAACCTGCCCAGGCTGGGCGACGCGAAGGTGCAACGCCTGGAACCCGCCGAGGTGCCCACCGAGCCGCCGGCTGATGGCGAGGTCATCGGTCCAGATCGCTCCGCACCGGCGACTCGGCGGACCCGCGCGGCGTTTCACCGCTGGTGAAACCTTGGCCGTTCGGGACCCTGGCCCGTCTTTCGTTCCGGCACGCACCCAGGCCGCACTGCGGCGATGGCACGAATCCACGGCCGGGGCAGCCCGGTGATCTGCCGGGGTCCCTCAGGAACCGGAGCGCTGACCCGTGCCGCGTGCCTGGCGTCCCCGGTGTCTCGTCGGTGTGGTGTTGTGTTTGTCTGATATTGCTGCAGTGAAATAATTTTCACCGTTTTCAGCCCTGTGGTGGTGAGACTGGCCTGCTGACTGTGGCCGCTGCGTTGCCGGGGTCGTGACTCCGGGCGCGCCACCGGGACACGGCGTGTGAGCCCGCTCCGGCAGCGATCAGCGTCATCCCCACGGCCAGCAGCAACCATGGGCTCAGTCCGTTGACCCAATCCGCCAGCCGGCTCTGCACGGTGCCGACGGCCCGCACCATGGGGTCGCCGGCGTCGGCATCGGTGTAGTAGAGCCGGATTTCGTAATAGCCGTAGTAGGCCACGTACAGACCGGTGAGCAGCACGACGACCCCGGCG
>NZ_JBMIOP010000278.1:0-4101 GCF_049197365.1 Mycobacterium sp. THU-M104 | reverse complement strand
ACAAATACGCCCTAACCTACCTCGGCGGTGTCCTATTAGCCTGCGCCGTAATCCATTCCCGCGTCGGAAACAACCAATTGGGAGACACGCCCTAGTGCAGATCCGCTGATTCACCCGACAATTCGCTGCAATTACCTGTCGACCGACGCCGATCGGCAAATCGCAGTGAAGGGCCTCCGCATGACCCGGCAGATCATGGCGGCGCCGGCTCTCGCCCGCTACCGACCGCAGGAGTTGCTTCCCGGTCCACAGCTGGAGAGTGATGACGAATTGTGCCGGGCAGCAACTGAGCTCGGAACAACGATCTTCCATCCGGTGGGTACATGCGCGATGGGAGCCTTTGACGCCCGAGGTCGGCCCCGGTCGGCCGTCACAGTGCTCGACTCCGACTGCCGCGTGTACCGTGTTGCCGGCCTTCGTGTAGTCGATGCGTCAGCTATGCCCGCCATCATTTCCGGCACCACCAACGCGCCGGTGATGCTCATCGCAGAGCGCACAGCGCGGGCGATCCTGGGATCAATCGGCTGACACCGAGGCATCAATCCGCTTGCCGTGCCCAGCGGCGACGCCGATCACCGTGACTGCCGCGGCTTGGATCTTTTCTTCAGTTGCGGGGCAGCGCGCCTTGTTCGACAGGCAATGGCGCTGACTCCCGCCACAACCAAGGTGACGTTGTCAAGCACACCGTCCGGACCTTTTCCCGCTGCCAGGTGTGCGGCGATTACTGTGGATGGTGCGCAGATCCAGCTCTCATCCTCTCCCCCACGAGAAGGCTTGACCCCGGGGAATTCCCGCGGTTCCATTCTCAGGCGGCACTCGAAGTCGGCGTCAGGTCGATGGCATCGGCGGGGGTCACCATCGGGTATCCATTTGAAATCGCAATCAAGTCGGACCCTACCGTTGACAGCCGCCCGATCGTTAACATCGCGCGATGCACAATTTGCCCTCGGCGGCCAGCCATGGGCGACTGGGTGCGGTTTCCCGACGCGACGCACTGCGCTACGCCACTGCGTTGGCCGGTCTGGGTGCCGCATCAGTGGCCTGCGGCACACCCACAGCGGCAGGTGCCGCCCCTCGACTGATCGACTTCGCAGCGCATCAAATTCCAGCGCAGCTGATCCGAGCTGCCGGCTACAGCGGGGTGGTCAACTACGTCTCGATGTCGCGCCCCGGCTCCTCGTTTGGCGCCAAGCCGATCACTCGGGCCTACGCCGAGTCGTTGACAGCCGCAGGCTTGGTGATCGTCAGCAACTATCAGTACGGCAAGCCGGGTGGAACGGCACCGTCGGACTTCAGGCGAGGCTACGCAGGTGGTATCGCGGACGCGCGAACCGCGTGGCAGTTGCACACCGCGGCGGGGGGCGGCCAGAGCGCGCCGATATTCTTCACCATCGACGAGGACATCAACCGCGACACCTGGAATCGGCTCGCGCTGCCGTGGTTTCGCGGAATCAACGCGGTTCTTGGAGTTCAACGCACCGGGGTCTACGGAGGCATCAAAGTGTGCCAGTGGGCCGTCGCCGACGGCGTTATCGGGTCTTCGAGCACGCCTGGCCATCGGTGGGCCTGGCAAACTCGAGCCTGGTCCGGCCGTGAGGTCTACCCCGTCGCTGTTCTCTACCAGCGCATCGTGAGCACGGCGTCCAATCCCGGCCCGCGGGTCGGCGGATTCGAGGTCGACGTCAACGATGTGCTGGCGCCCGATTGTGGCCAGTGGAATCTCCATCAGGCACGCCGTCCGGATGGCGATGCGCGGTAAGTGCTGCTGACGTGCGTTGCGCTCGGCATCTCTGCGTGCGACATGCGGACCTACAAACAGCTCTCGGGTCTCGGGTCTCGGTGCGCGGTCGCTTTCAGGTGCACCGATACTGCTGGTTGAGCATGCAATTCTGCGGTGGCGAGTAGGTGCCGGTCAGCACGCCTCTCATGCCGCCAGTGGCTGAACCACCGGGTGCGATGATGCGGTTCCAATTCGCGGGGGTGAGCACGAAGTGCGTGCCAGATTGTGCAATGGTGCTATTCCACGTGTGCGAGACGGATTCTCCTGCGGGCAAGTCGAACTCGAGCTTCCAGTCGGCGAGCGGCGCCGGCGTCGAATTGAGGACGGTGAAGCGGGCGATGAACCCGGTCTGCCACGTCGATGTCACCGACAAGCTTGCCGCGGGCGCAGCGGCATGAGCCGCTGGGGCGAGGGCGAGCCCGAGGATGGCAACCATGAAAGCCGGCACAATTGCGTCGAGCACTGTGTGCCGGCGCTTCTCGTAGTCCTTCCGTTCGGCCATGGCAACTGACGCTAAGGCCAGACAGGTGATCTCAGCCCGCACCCCGCGGTTGCGCAGCAAGAATTTTGCCCAACCGAGACCGTCGTGAGATTTTGTCAGGCGCCGCACGCACTGCACCGGACGGTCGGCCGCGCCGTCGACGGTGTCATGCATCCTTCGATGGCGTTTCCGGCGGAAAACCGGCGCCCACCAACGCGGTTCGTCCATGCTTGAGTCATGGAGCAAGTCATGCGAGACGGTCGCGGCTGGCGGCTCGGCACGACGTCGGACGTCGTGTGGATCAACACGGGGACGTCGGTCGGCTTGACGATCACTTCGGGAATCCCGCCCGTCTTCGACGACGATGCAACCGTCGTCCTGCCCGACGACGCTGCGCTGCAGCCTCGGCACGACCGGGCCGTCATAGCGGCCCTCAGCAGCCAGTCGCCGGGTCAGCGATGGTGGCTGGGATATCTCGAACGTGGCGACAGCGACATCGTCTTTCCCGACGCGCCCCCGGTGAACATATACGCGAACTGGCCGTACGTGTTGGTGCGGGCCGGCCCCGGGGAAGCCGCCGGCTGGCGTCGCACGGGCGCCACTCTCGACCGGCCCTACCTCGTTCCCGGCCTGATGTTTCCCGCGGATCGGTCCTGGCTGGTATCCACACTGTGGGACGACGACTGGACCTGTGTCGGCGGACCGGTTGCGCTGGCAGAAGAGCCCTGCTGAATCACCCGGATCTGCAATCCCGCGTGCGGCGGGTGCGTCTTGGCGAGGACGCCACTCCCCCGGGACGTCGGGCGATTTGACGCAGGCCCACGGCCACGAAGTGAACAACAATGCCGGCGAATGCAGTTGGTTGCACTGCATCACGACGGCGTATCGCCGGTCGCAATTACCGACGGCATTTCGGTGCCGGTAGGGCAGTTGATGTGCGCGCTCGACACCATACAGTGAACAATTGGCGCAGCATCGGTATCGCAGCGGGTGACCAGGAGAGTTGACGATGTGGGTCTGGGGTTCCCCGGCCGTCGGGGGCTCGCCGAAATCGATTGCGGTTGCGTGCCGACGCCGGGAAAGGCTTCTACGAGGAACACCAGATTCGGCTGCTGCGGATCTATCTGGGGACCACCACATTTCTGTACGTCTACGGCGTGGTGGTCGGCAATCTGATTCCCATCCATCCCGGCCTGGCCCGGGGAAATCCCGCGGGGGGAATCGCGGCGGTCGTGCTCGGACTCGCGGCGCTGGTGTGGCTGGCCGTCCGGCCCGACAAGCCCGTGCCGGCGGCGGCCGTGGCGATCGGGGCCACCCCCGCCGTGATGGCCTTCCGCCATGTCATGGTCGCCGAGTTCGCCTGCCTCATCGCGCCGATGTTTCTGGCGATGTAACTGCGCGCCTTCTACTCGCCGCGGCGCGGCGCGGTACTGGTCGGTGTGCTCACCGGCGCGTGTGTCCTGGCCCTTGCGCTCAGTCACGCGGCCAGCTTGTACCTCGACTACGTCATCTTCGTGATCGCCATCGTCGGGGCCGCGGAGTCTTTCGGGCTGCTGACGCGCACCCTGGTGGCCGCGGCGGAGCGGTTCGTCTCCGGAGTCCGGCTGCACACTCCGGACACGAGCGTCGGCACCGCATCGCACAGCGGCGAGAGCGCCGACATCGCCGCGCTGCATGCCGCCGCCGGCGCCGGCCTCTACGCCGCCAAGCGCGTAAAGCGTCCCGATCCGCGTATGGATGCGGGTGCCTTCTATCGGGGTAGAAGCTCGCTATCTAGCATTTTCGCGGGTCAGCGGTCATTGTGTCGTGCACGACAGGTGTTGCGTAGCGCGACACGCAC
>NZ_JBMIOP010000237.1:0-1295 GCF_049197365.1 Mycobacterium sp. THU-M104 | reverse complement strand
CCCTTGACGCCGCTGGGAAAGGCCGACCGGGGGAAAGCAGCAAGGATACTCACCGCAATGATGGCCGACGACGCGCTCTGCGGGCCACCTACCCAAGCCGACTCCGATCAGTCCTGATACTTTGACCCGCTCCCACTACGCATGAGGGCCATCGTGAACCAACCGCTTCCCTTCTCGTTGAGACTCCCCGTCATCGCGGCCCCCATGTTCCTGGTTTCCGGACCAGAACTTGTCACGGCGGCCTGTAGGGCGGGCATCATCGGCTCGTTTCCCACTCAGAATTGCCGGACGACGGCCGACCTCGACGTGTGGATGGGCACCATCACCGACCAACTCGGCACCGTTGAGCACGCGGCCCGCCCGGTCGCGCCTTGGGCGGCCAATCTCGTGACGCACAGCAGCAACGGCCTTCTTGCCGAGGATCTTCGGCTGATCGCCGAATACCGGCCACAGATGGTCATTACGGCGCCCGGTTCACCGAGACCCGTCATCGACGTGGTGAAGGGCTACGGGGGCATGGTGATCGCCGACGTCATCAACATCCGGCTGGCGCACAAGGCCAGCGAGGCCGGTGCCGACGGAATGGCCTGTGTCGCTGCAGGAGCCGGTGGCCATACCGGGCACATGTCCCCGTTCGCCTTCATCTCCGCAGTACGAGAGTTCTTCGACGGCGTGATCATCGTGGGTGGCGGAATCAGCGACGGACACGGTGTGACGGGAGCGGTCATTGCGGGCGCGGATTTGGTGTACATGGGTACGCGTTTCCTGGCCGCCGAGGAGAGTATGGCGGTGCCCGGATGCAAACAGATGATCGTCGACCACGGACCCGACGACCTGATTGTCAGCTCGGCCATCACTGGGACCCCGGCCTCGTGGCTCAAACCCAGTCTGAGCGCCCTGGGACTCGATCCCGACCGTCTCGCGCCCGTGGCGGCAGCCAAGAACTACACCGCCGGCGCCGCCGCCATCAAACGGTGGAAGGACGCTTGGGCCGCAGGTCAGGGCCTACAGACGATCCACGCAATCGAGCCGGTGGCGACAATCGTCGCAAGGCTTGAAAAGGAGTTCTGCCTCGCTCTCCACCGCGCGTCCGTCGTCGGGAGGACGCACGTCTACGAGTGATCGATCGGGCCGCAGAACCCTCTGTCTCCCGTAGCGTGATCATGTGGCCAGAGCGCGCAGAACCGACGCCTGTCCTGGTGCACTCCAGGTGCACCAGGCCGCCGACGGCGCATTGGTGCGGGTGCGGCTCCCCGGCGGCATGATCACCGCCGCCCAGCTCGCCGCAGTGGCGG
>NZ_JBMIOP010000215.1:0-20592 GCF_049197365.1 Mycobacterium sp. THU-M104 | reverse complement strand
CGGCTGGACTTGCAGGCAGCCAATACTGGCTGGCTGCATCATCACGACGTCGATGATCCGCCGAAGTCCAGCCGTAGTGCACCAGCACGCAAGCGGCGAGGCCGCAGACATCCGCCCTCGCGGAGGTCCGTGGCGCGTATCAAAGCCCGGCGTAAAGCCAAAACCATGATGCGACAGAGCCGCTCGGCGCAAACCTCCACTACCGACCAGCCCACGGCGATCGCCGCATGAACGGCCATCGAGACAGCAGGTCCGCACGAGGAATCCCCGCAGTTCACTGCGGGGAGGACGTCAAATGCATCAGGATTCGCTGAATCTTCCCAGTAACAACCACGTTGGGTGTATACGAGAAGGCCTCCCCATCGTTTGCCGCCTGACCCGTCGCGCCATAGAGACGAAAGTCAACGGCCGCCGGGTGCGGGGCCCAATGACGCGGCCCCGGGGACCAAGGACTCTGGCAGCGCCGGCCCGGATGGCCGAAGGTCGAAGGCAGGCGAAGGCATCAGGCGAAGGCATCAGGCGAAGGCAGGTGACGAATGACCCGGACGACGGTCGACACCATGGTGGTCAAGGGCGCGGTGGAGTCGGCGTGCCGCGCTCCCTCACTGCACAACAGCCAGCCGTGGCGCTGGGTGGCCGGCGGCGCGGCCGTCGACCTGTTCGCCGACCCGCACCGGATCGTGACCGCGACCGACAGCTCGGGCCGCGAGTCGATCATCAGCTGTGGGGCGGTGCTCGACCACTTCCGCGACGCGATGCTCGCCGCCGGCTGGGACACCGAGGTCGACCGGTTTCCCAATCCCAGCAACCTCGACCACCTCGCCTCGATCGGGTTTGCCCCGGCCGACTACGTCACCGACGCCCAGCGCGAGCGCGCCGCGGCGATGGCGCGGCGCCGGACCGACCGGCGCCCGTTCGGCGCCCCCGAGGACTGGGCGTCGATCGAGCCCGCGCTGCGCAGCGCGTTCGACCCCGGCCTGGCCACCCTGGACGTGCTGTCCGACGAGGCGCGGCCCCGCCTGGTGGAGGCGTCCCGGCTCACCGAGGTCCTGCGCCGCTACGACGACCTCTACCATCACGAATTGCGTTGGTGGACGGCGCCGTTGCGGGAATCCGAGGGGATACCCGGGGGCGCGTTGCCCTCCGTTTCGCAGGGTAGCGACGTCGACGTGAACCGCCGCTTTCCCGCCGACGGGCATGCCGGAGACTCGCCGGCCGCCCAGGACGAGGCCAAGATCGTGGTCCTGTCCGGCTACGGCGACACCCGCGCGGACTGGCTCGGCGCCGGGGAGGCGCTGTCGGCGGTGCTGCTGGAGTGCACCATGGCCGGGCTGGCGACGTGCACGGTCACGCACATCACCGAGGTGCAGGCCGGCCGGGACATCGTGCGGGGACTCCTCGCCGACCCGGCGATGGTGCCGCAGGTGTTGATCCGGGTCGGCGCGGAGCCCGCGGGCGAGCCCCCCGAACCGACGCCGCGCCGGCCGTTGGGCGACGTGCTGCACCTGCGGAACTGAAACCCTCTCGACACACGAACGCCCTCGATCGCTAGGAGCTCTGCGATGTTCGACTCATACTCGCCCAAGTCGGTGGTCGTCGGTATCGACGGATCACAGGCGGCGATCCGGGCCGCGTGCTGGGCGGTGGACGAGGTCGCCGGGACCGATGTGCCGCTGCGCCTGCTCCACGTCGCCCGCACAGACCCGGGTGCCGGCCCGCTCGAGGCCAGGGTGGCATTGGCGGCGGCAGAGGAGGTCGTGCACGAGGCGTACAGTGCCGTCGAGGCCCTGGGCAGACCCGTCAAAGTCCAGACCGAGGTGCTCGACGGCGAGCCGGTGCCGACGCTGGTCGCGGCCTCGCGTTCCACCGGGTTGCTCTGCGTCGGCGACACCGGGGCCGCGCAGCATCCGGAGGGCTGGCTGGGTTCTACCGCAAGGGAATTGGCGCAGTCGGCGCACTGCTCGGTCGTCATCGTCAGGGGCGCGCGCCACGGCGTGGACGCCACCGACCGGCGCTGGATCGTCGCCTGTGTGGACGGGTCGCCGGAAGACGTCGACGTGCTGGACCTCGCGCTCGACGAGGCGGAGCGCCGGCATGCCCGGCTGCGGGTGGTGACCGAGCAGGAGCCCGGCGGGGCCCCGGGCGGCAGCGGTGGCGTCCTACTCGATCCGCATCTGGTGCGCTGCCTGGACGGTCATCCCGACGTGCACATCGACACCGCCGTGCTGCGCGGTCCCTTCCGCGACTACCTCGCCGAGCAAGCCGCGTTCACCCAACTGGTCATGGTCGGCGCTGCCCGGACCGCCGAGGTGCGCCAGCTGCTCGGCCCGGACGGCGCCCCCGCGCTGCGCGGCAGCGACTTCTCGCTGCTCATCGTCGGGCCCGAGCGGCCGGGCCGCTGATGAAGGCCCGCGTCGGCGACTGGCTGGTCGTCAAGCGCAGCACTGTCGGCCAGCCGGACCTGCGCGGGTTGATCACCGCCGTGCGCGCGCCGGACGGGGCGCCGCCCTACCGCGTCCGCTGGCTCGCCACGGGCGAGGAGGCGACGGTGTACCCGGGCCCCGACGCGCTGGTCGTCACGGCCGAAGAGCAGCGGGCCGCCGACGAGCGGGCGCGGTCGCGGTACGCCGCGGTGCAGGCCGCCATCCGGCAGCGCGCGGACGCCGGTCGCGGCGGCGCCCCGGATTAGCTGCTGCGTCGCGAATTCCGAACGCGCGTCGCCGCGCAACGGTTGACAACGAACCGGACACGCCGATGTCGCGGTTTGTCGGCGCCCCGTGCCGGACGCCGCCCGGCCCACTAGCCTGAGACGGTCCAACAGGTGACTTCAGGCCCTATGGGCGGGGTGGTCGCCGCCGCGATGATGAAACCACCCTGCACATAAAGGAAATTCGTATGTCCCCGACGGTAAGCGGTCTGCACTTGCTGACGGACTCCGACGTCGACGCGCTCGCCTGGCAGTTCATGCACTCGGACTATGCCGACGACATCTACGCCGACTGGCCGCTGGACCGGCGTCTCGACGGGTTCCTCCGGCGCCAGGGTCTCACCCGTCTCACCGAGGACGGCGACGCATACGACCTCATCCTCAACCGGGTCATGGCCTACATCGGGGTGCGCGCGTAAGCCCGGGACTTCGGTCCCTATCGCCGCCGCCGGCGGACTGGTCGGATGGATGTGTCGATGGTGACGTCGACGGTGATCGCAGACCCAGGAGCGGTGCCCCATGACCAGAGCAACCGATGTCGCCCGGCACTCGCCGCGGCGGGTTTTCCGTGACCGGCGCGAGGCCGGCCGGGTGTTGGCGAGCCTCCTGGAGGCCTACCGCGACCAGCCCGACGTGATCGTTCTGGGCCTGGCCCGTGGCGGAGTGCCGGTGGCGTGGGAGGTGGCGGCCGCGCTGCATGCTCCGCTGGACACGTTCGTCGTTCGCAAGCTCGGTGCTCCCGGCCACGAAGAGTTCGCCGTGGGGGCGCTGGCGAGTGGAGGCCGCGTCGTGGTCAATGACGATGTCGTGCGGGGCCTGCGCGTCACGCCGCAACAGATGCGCTACATCGCCGAGAGGGAAGGCCGGGAGCTCGCGCGACGCGAGGCCGCTTACCGCGACGGACGACCGCCCGTCGACGTCACGGGCAAGACGGTCATCCTCGTCGACGACGGCCTGGCCACCGGCGCAAGTATGTTCGCGGCCGTGCAGGCGCTTCGGGAGGCGCAGCCCGCCCGCATCGTGATCGCGGTGCCCGCAGCCCCGGAGTCCACGGTCCGCGAATTCGCGAGCCTGATCGATGACGTCGTCTGCGCGACGATGCCGACGCCGTTTCTCGCGGTCGGAGAATCGTTCTGGGATTTCCGGCAGGTCACCGACGAGGAGGTCCGCCAGCTGCTCTCCACCCCGACCACGGAGCCGACCGCCAAAGCGGCGACGACAAGCGTTGCGGCTCCCAGCGCTGCCGAGGTGCTCGCCGGTGTGGCCATCGACGCCCCCGGCGGCGTTCCACCACTGGCCGCCCTGGAGGAGCTGATCGGCGACGCGCGGGTCGTCCTGATCGGCGAGAGTTCGCACGGCACCCACGAGTTCTATGAGGCCCGCGCCGAGATCACCAGGTGGCTCATCGAGGAGAAGGGCTTTTGCGCCGTCGCCGCGGAGGCGGACTGGCCCGACGCCTACCGGGTGAACCGGTATGTGCACGGCATCGGCGACGACACCACCGCCGACGAGGCCCTGCGCGGGTTCGAGCGCTTCCCGGCCTGGATGTGGCGCAACGTGGTGGTCCGCGACTTCGTCGACTGGCTGCGCGAACGCAACCGGCGCCTCGAGTCCGACGGACTCCGTCAAGCCGGGTTCTACGGCCTGGACCTCTACAGCCTGCACCGCTCGATGCACGAAGTCATCGGCTACCTGGACAGGGTGGACCCCAAGGCGGCGGCGCGGGCCCGCAGCCGATACGCCTGCTTCGACCACGCCTCGGCCGAAGACGGCCAGGCGTACGGCTTCTCGGCGGCGTTCGGCGCGGGACCGTCGTGCGAGAAGGAGGCCATCGACCAGCTGGTCGACATCCAGCGCAACGCGCTGGCCTATGCGCGCATGGACGGGCTGATCGCCGAGGACGAGCTCTTCTACGCCCAGCAGAACGCGCAGACGGTGCGAAACGCGGAGGTCTATTACCGCGCGATGTTCAGCGGGCGTGTCACCTCGTGGAACCTGCGGGACAAACACATGGCGCAGACACTCGATGCGCTGCTCGAACACCTGGACCGCCACCACGACGTGCCGCCAGCGCGGATAGTGGTGTGGGCGCACAACTCTCACGTCGGCGACGCGCGGGCCACCGAGGTGTGGGCCGATGGGCAGCTCACCTTGGGCCAGCTTGTTCGCCAGCGGTACGGCAAGGAATCGCGGCTTATCGGGTTCAGCACCTACACCGGCACGGTCACCGCGGCCGGCGAATGGGGCGGCATCGCCGAACGCAAGGCCGTGCGGCCGGCGCTGCACGGCAGCATCGAAGAGCTCCTGCACGAGACCGGCAAGGCCGCCTTCCTGGTCTCGGCCCGACTCACCCCGGGCGCCACCGAACCGCTGAGCACCGTCCGGCTGGGCCGTGCCATCGGCGTGATCTACCTGCCCGCCACCGAGCGGCAGAGCCACTACTTCCACGTGCGGCCCGCGGATCAGTTCGACGCGATGATCCACATCGACCGGACCCGGGCGCTGCAACCTCTGGAGCCGACGAGCGTCTGGCTCGCCGGTGAGACACCGGAAACGTACCCGAGCGGCCTGTGATGGAGGCATCCGCCGGGCCGGCGCGCTTCGCGCGGGGACGAACGGCGTCACGGGTGAGGTCCAACGGCCCCTTCGCGACGGCCCACGGCGCGCTAGCCTGACATGCAGGCACAGAATGAACCGGGAGCCGAGATGAACCAGCCGGACGCCAAGTCGGTGGTCGTGGGCATCAACGGCTCGCGGGCCGCGGTCAACGCCGCGAAATGGGCTGTTGACGAGGCGCGCAGTCGGCAGTTGCCGCTGCGCCTCGTGTATGTCGTCGCCGAACAGGGCGTCGCCGGCCAGGGCGCGGGACCCGGGTCCGAGCCCGCCTCCGAGCGCGAGGTCGAGCGCGGCGAGACGGCGCTGTCGGAAGCGGAGTCCGCCGTGCGGGGCGAACACAAGCCGGTCGAGATGGAGACGGCGATTCTCTCGGGGGATCCGGCGCAGGTCCTGGTCGACGCATCGCAGGAGGCGGCGCTGGTCGCCGTGGGCACCGCGCGGCGCGGATGGGCGACCGACGGTCTGCTGGGCCCCACCGCCGCCGGCCTGGTGGCGAACGCGCGCTGCCCGGTGGCCGTCATCCGCAGCAATCCGGATGGTTCTCCGACGCAGCTCGGGGTAATCGCGGTGGTGCTCAACGACGATCCCGACAACGACGAGGTCGTGCACCGGGCCATGGAGGAGGGACGCCTCCGGCAAGCCACCGTGCGGCAGATCGACCGGCGACTGAACAGCTGGGTCCGGCGCTACCCGGACGTCCCCGTGCAGACAGTCGCCGCGGGTGCCGGGATGAAGCCCGACGAAAGCCACGGCACTGCAATCGAATTGGCTGTCGTGGGCGGTGCCGACGCCGATCGGATGGCCGGACTCGCCACTCCCAACTGCCACCCGATCGTCGGCTATCCCGACTGCTCGGTGCTCGTCGTCCGCCAATAGGCTTTCCGGGTCCACAGGGAACGAGTCCACAGGGAACGAGTCCGCAGTGAACGAGTCCGCAGTGAACGAGTCCGCGCAACCCCGGTCGGTCGTCGTCGGCGTCGATGGCTCGAAAGCGGCGCTTGGCGCTGCGTTGTGGGCCGTCGACGAGGCCGTCAGCCGCGGTGTCACCCTGCGCCTGCTCAGCGCGGTCGCGCCGGGTGAGTCCCCGGACGCCGCGGAACGCGCGGTCAACCACGCGATCGCCGCCATCGAGGCGACGAGTGCGCCGCCGAAATTGGACACCCGCGTCACCGCCGGGCCCGCGGCCCGGTCGCTGATCAGTGCCTCGGCGTCGGCGGACCTGCTGTGCGTGGGCGCCGTCGGGTTGCGTCACTTCCAGCCCGGTCGGCTCGGTTCCACCGCCGCCGCCGTGGCCACGGCGGCGCACTGTCCCGTGGCGGTCGTTCGGGGCCGTGACCACCAACCCGGCCGGCCCATCGGTCCCGCTGCGGCGATCGTCGTCGAACTCGGCGGGTTCACCGACAGCGAAGACGCCGACGTCGTGCTGGCCGCCGCGATCGGGGAGGCCCGACTGCGTGACGCCGCCCTGTATGCGCTCGTGCACGGCCCTACGGGCGATGCGGGCGCCGCGTGGCCGGACGGCGACCACCGGGCGCTGGCCGACCTGGATCGCCGGCTGGCCCGGTGGACACGGCGCTACCCGGACCTGCGGGTGCAACCGATTGTGGCCCGGGGCGGTCTGCTGGAACATGTGGCCCACCACCGGCCGATGCAGTTGGCGGTCGTCGGTGCCCGCAACCGGCAGCGCCTGGCCGAACTCGTCGGACCGGTCGGCAGTGCGGCATTGCAGGCTGCCGACTGCTCGTTGCTCGTCGTCAACCGGCGGCATCTCTGAGTGCTGACGGCGCTCGGCCGTACGGGATCGATACGGGATCGGTATGGGATATTGGGTCGGTGGTCGGTCGAGGACCCGTGCCACGACCGGCAGGAAGGACTCGCAATGGTCAAGGTTTTCCTGGTCGACGACCATGAGGTCGTTCGTCGCGGTCTTGCCGACCTGCTCGCCTCCGATCCTGAGTTGGAGATCGTCGGCGAAGCCGGCTCGGTCTCGGAGGCCAAAGCCCGGATACCGGCGCTGCGGCCCGACGTCGCCGTGCTCGACGTGCGCCTGCCCGACGGCAACGGGATAGAGCTGTGCCGTGACCTGGTGTCGGATCACCCGGACTTGCGGTGCCTGATGCTGACGTCGTTCACCTCCGACGAAGCCATGCTCGAGGCCGTCCTGGCCGGAGCCAGCGGCTACGTCGTCAAGGACATCAAGGGCATGGAGCTGGCGCACGCCATCAAGGAGGTGGGCGCCGGGAAGTCCCTGCTGGACACCCGCGCGGCTGCCGCGCTGATGGCCAAGCTGCGCGGCGCGGCCGAGCGCGAGGACCCGCTGTCCGCGCTGACCGAGCAGGAGCGCACACTGCTCGGGCTGCTCAGCGAGGGCCTGACCAACAGGCAGATCGCCGCCCGCATGTTCCTGGCCGAGAAGACGGTGAAGAACTACGTCTCCCGGTTGCTGGCCAAACTGGGCATGGAGCGGCGCACCCAGGCGGCGGTGTTCGCGTCGAAACTGGATCGGGGTTCGGGCGTGCCGCACGCACCGACGCGAATACCGCCCGACTGACCGCAGCTCCCCTGGCAAATTGGGGCTAAGCTCGCCAAAGGCACTTCCGCACGGGATGGCTCATCACCGCTGTTTCCCGACGCGCTGTGCTGGAGGTTTGCTTCTATGGAGGTATCGGGTCCGTGACAGGCGAGGAGCGCGGCTCTGCTTTCGCCGGGCTCGGCCAACCCGGGCTGGTCGGTAGGATGCACGAGCAGCTCGATGAGCTGCTCTCCGCGCGTGACCAGATGGAGCAGCTGCTGCGCGTGATCGTCGAGATCGGTGCCGGCCTGGACCTGGACTCCACGCTGAGCCGCATCATCGCCGCGGCCCGGGAACTGACCTCGGCCCCCTACGGCGCCCTGGCCATCCGGGATCCCGACGGCAATCTGCTCTCCTTCGTCCACGAGGGGATCGACGAGGAGACGGCCGCGCGCATCGGACACCTGCCGGTCGGCAAGGGCCTGCTGAGTCTGTCGCTGATGGACACGCCCGCGCTGCGCATGGACGACCTGACCCTGCACCCGGCCTCTGCCGGGTTTCCCGAGCACCACCCGCCCATGCGGGCCTTCCTCTCCGTGCCCATCACGATCCGGGAGACCCTGTTCGGCAACCTGTATCTCACCCACGACGACCCGGCGCGGTCGTTCTCCGAATCCGACGAGGTCGCCGCCCGCGCGCTGGCGTTCGCCGCCGCGGTCGCCATCGACAACGCGCAGGTGTTCGAACGCGAACGCACGGCGGTCAAGTGGATGGAGGCCAGCCGCGAGATCACCACCGCACTGCTGTCTGACACCGAGCCGCACCGGAGCCCGCTGCAGCTGATTGCTGACAGCGCGCGGGCCCTGACCGGCGCCGAGCGGGCGATCGTGCTCGTCCCGGTCGACCCCGACGTCCCCGCCGATGACGTCGATGCGCTGGTGGTCGCGGCGGCCGTGGGAGCCCACGACGCGGACGTGATCGGCCAGCAGATCCCGGTCGGCACGTCGACCGCAGGCGAAGTTTTCCAGTCCGGCGAACCGCTGATCACCGACTCGCTGCAGTACCCGATCCAGGTGTTCGCCGACGCCGGGCAGCGCCCGGCGATCCTGATGCCGCTGCGCGCCCACGACGAAGTGCTCGGGGTGATCGCGATCGCCCGCCGCGCCGACCAGCCGCCCTTCGACGAGGGCTATCTGGACGTGGTCAGCGATTTCGCCACGCACGCCGCGGTAGCGCTCGTGCTGGCGTCGGCCCGCGACGACGCGCGCCGGCTTACCATTCTGGCCGAACGCGAGCGCATCGCCCACGATCTGCACGACCACGTCATCCAGCGGCTGTTCGCGGCCGGCATGGACCTGCAGGGCACGCTGGCGCGGGCGCGGTCGTCCGAGGTCGCCGACCGGCTCAACCGCACTCTCGACGATCTGCAGACCATCATCGAGGAGATCCGGACGACGATCTTTCAGCTGAAATCCCTGCCGGGAAACAACGGGGACTTCCGGCGCCGCATCCAGCGCGTGATCGCCGACCTGACCGAGAACCGCGACATCGTCACCACGGTACGCATGCACGGGCCGATGACCGTGGTGGACGGCGAACTCGCCGACCACGCCGAAGCGGTCAGTGCGGAGGCCATCAGCAATGCGCTGCGCCACTCCGGGGCGTCGCGGCTGACCGTCGAGGTCAGCGTCGGAGACATGTTCGTCCTCGACGTCGTCGACAACGGCTGCGGCATCCCGGCCGGCAACCGCCGCAGCAGCGGGCTTGCGAACATGAAATACCGCGCCGAGCAACTCGGCGGCGCCTGTGAGGTCACCAACCCCCCGGAGGGCGGCGCCCGGATTCACTGGGTCGCCCCCCTGACGAATCAGTAAACGGCCGACCGCCGACCATCGGCGGTCGGTCACGGATCGATCCGCCATCTGGAGATCGACTTGCCCCGGGATTGACAGCGAGGAGCGCGAGATGGCTTACCAGCCAGCAGGGTTCGGCGTTTTGGTGTGTGTCGACGGATCGGCGGCATCCGATGCCGCGGTGGCCTGGGGGGTCCGCGAGGCCGCACTGCAGCAGCTGCCCGTCACCCTGTTCCATGCCGTTGCGCCCGTCGTCGTCGGATGGCCGGCGGGCCAGTTGTATGCCGAGATTCCCGCATGGCAGCAGGAAGAGGCGCAGCGCGTCCTCGAGCAGGCTCGCGCGGCGGTGACCGCTGGTCTGGGCGGTGCCGAGCCGCCCGAGATACGCACGCAGCTGGTGCATTCCGGCGTGGTGCCGGCTCTGGTCGACGCCTCTGAAGGTGCGTGGATGGTCGTGGCCGGCAGCCAGGGGATGGGTGCGCTGGGGCGCCTGCTGCTGGGGTCGGTGACCGCGGGCCTGCTCCATTACGCCCATTGCCCGGTCGCGGTCGTCCATTCCGGTACCGGTACCGATCCCGGCGCACCCGTGCTGCTCGGGATCGACGGGTCGCCCGCTTCGGAGCAGGCCACGGTCCGGGCCTTCGACGAGGCCTCCCGTCGCGGTGTCGGATTGGTGGCACTGCACGTCTGGAGCGACGTCGCGGTGTTCCCGATCTTGGGGATGGACTGGCACGAGCGGGAAGCCGAGGGCCAGGAGATTCTCGCCGAGCGCCTGGCCGGCTGGCGGGAACGGTATCCCGATGTGCACGTCGAGCCGAAGCTGTTCTGCGACAAGCCCGCCCATTGGATCTTGCAGGAATCCGAACGCGCCCAGTTGGTCGTGCTCGGTAGCCGTGGACGCGGGGGCTTCCCTGGCATGCTGCTGGGTTCGGTCAGCTCGGCGGTGGCGCAGTCGGCGCGGGTGCCGGTGATCGTCGTCCGCTGACGATCACCGCCACTGCGTACCGCTCACCGCACGACGAGCACCGAGCACCCGGTGTGTGCGTGCACGCGCCCCGGGGTCGGCCCGACGATCCGGGCGACGGTGCCGGCGTCGGCACCGCCCACGACCGCGAGCCGGACGGATTCCAGGGTGTGGGCGAGGAACTCGGCGGCGCCGCGCCGCGCAGCGGCCGGCATGACGTGCACCTCCGGGTACCGGGAGACCCAGGGCCCGAGCCGATGATCGAGCTGGCGGTAGGGGATCTCACCGAACCCCCAGCGCCACGCGCCCATCGCCAACACCGGCGCCCCCCGCAGCCGCGCCTCGCGGAATCCGTGTTCGAGCACCGCGTCGTTGCCGGGGGAGTCGTCGACCACGACGGCTACATATCCGGAGTCCGGTCGGGTTTCGGCGCGGTCGCAGCGGATGATCGCCACCGGGCACTGCGCCCCGCGGGCCATGGCATCGGCCGTCGAGCCGAGGACCTTGCTGGCGATACGCCCGATTCCCACCGACCCGATGCACACCAGCGCCGCGCCCCGCGACTGCTCGATCAGCGCACCCTCGGGCGACCCGCGCACAATCTCGCATTCGACCTTCAGCGGCTCGCCCAGGGCTTGCAGCGCCGTGTCCGCGGCGCGCAGCGACGTCTCGGCGTATTCGACGTCGAGGCCGTCAGCTGACTCGCCCCGGTCGGTATGCCGCTGTGCAACGGCATGCACGAGCCGCAGCGGCATGTTTCGACTGACGGCCTCGGGGACCGCCCACGTGGCCGCGTTGATCGCCGCGTCCGATCCGTCGACACCGACCACGATCCGCTGTGCGGGCTGCGGATTGTTCATCGCGTACTCCCGGTCTGCTGGGCCACCCGGGCGATTGCCCGGGTCGTCGATTCATGACACTAGGCGCGGGTTCCCCCGTTCAGCAGGGCCGATAGGCCCCCAATTCCCGGGCGAATAGTCACCTGACGTCGAGATCACCTGACGTCGAGATCACCCGACGTCGATCGTGCGCCCGGGCAGCAGATCCTGCAGCCGGCCACGGCATTCGACCGTGACCGGTCCGGTGTTCTTTGCCTCAGAGGTCAGTGCGCCCGCTCGTCCGCTGATCCGCAGGTGTAGACGCTGGCCCCGATACAGGAACGGGAATTCGATCGGGCCCAACCGCTGCGGCCAGTGTGGGTTGACTATCAGCCGCTCGTCGCGTGTCTCCAGCCCGGTGAAGCATCGTTGCAGCAGATCGACGCTGCCGGCCATCGCCGCCAGGTGTATCCCTTCGGAGGTCGTACCGCCCTGGATGTCGAGGACATCGGAGCTCAGAACCTGTATGAAGTACTCCATGGCCTTGTGCCGATTGGAGCGGGCCAGGACCCACGCGTGCACGATGGCGCTCAACGTCGACCCGTCCGAGGTGCGCGCCAGGTAGTAGTCCACCGTCTTGGGAATCTGCCCGGGCGCGAAGCGGTAGCCGAGCCGGCCGAACAGGCCCAGCAGCTCGTCGGACGACAGCAGGTAGAACAGCATCAGCGCGTCGGCCTGCTTGGACGCCTGGTAGTTGTTGACGCTGTCGCCCTCGGCCTCCAGGATGCGGTCGAGTCGCTGGATGTTTCCGTACCGCTGCCGGTAGTTGTCCCAATCCAGCTCAGCCAGTTCCGGATAGCCCTCGAACTGACTGATCACAATGCCGTCGTCCGTGTCGTGGAAGGGAACGAACATGCGCCGGGTCACGTGTTGCCAGCGCTCGAATTCCTCGGCTCTCAGACCGACCTTTGCGACGAGGTCGAGGCGGTCCCGCAGCGTCAGCAGATTCAGCGCGTCCATCGCCCGCAGGATCACCCACACCGCCATCACGTTGGTGTAGGCGTTGTTGTCTATCCCGTCGTATTCCTTGCCCGGATAACCGGAATGGAATTCGTCGGGGCCGATGACCCCCCGGATGGCGTAGCGGCCCCGGCTGTTGTCAAAGGTGGCCAGACCAACCCAGAAACGTGCGATCTCGACCAGCATCTCGGCCCCGTAGTCGACGAGATAATGCCGGTCACCGGTCACCTGGTAGTACTGCCACACGTTGTAGGCGATGGCCAGGCCGACGTGATGGGCGCGCGTGCTGGCATCCGGAATCCACCGGCCCGACTGCGGATTGAGGTGCACTTCCTGGCTCACCTCACGCCCATCGCTACCCGACTGCCAGGGAAACATTGCGCCGCGATAGCCCGCCCGCCGCGCCGCGCGGCGGGCTTGCGGAAGCCGTCGATACCGATATTGCAGGAGCGACCGGGCCACGTTGACCAGGCGCACGCTTAGCACCGGGGAGACGAACAGCGAGTCCCAGAAGACGTGCCCCCGGTAGGCCTCCCCGTGCAGCCCGCGGGCCGGCACTCCGGCGTCGAGTTCGGCGGTGTGCGGGGACAGGGTCTGCAGCAGGTGCACCAGGTGCAGCCGGAGCACCCGCACCGCCACGACGTTGTCGCTCAGTCCGATGTTGCATTGTTCCCACAGCCGGGCCCACGCTCGGGCATGCTGTTCGTGCAGCTCGGCGTATCGACCGGCCGCCTCGAGGTACTGCCGGGCGCTGGCGGCCGGCTCGGAGATGGCACTGTCCCGGCCGGTGAAGATGGTGACGACCTTCTCGCACGTCAGCGACTGCCCCGCCGACAGCGCGACCCGGACGTCGTGCCCACCGCGGTTTCCTTCGCGCACGGCCGTGTACTGCGCGTCGGCGAGGCCGTCCTCGCTCCAGACGGTGCTGCGCGCGGCCATCGCGATCGCGATCCGTGATCGCGATGTTTCAGAGCGCAGTATCACCGAGTCGGACCCCATTTCGTCGATCGCCGCCCCGGTCAGGTGGGTGCTCGACAACGACCGGTAGCGCTCGACCATGGTGTTGCCCACGGCTCCGTCCAGCAGTGAGCGGAACTCGACCGTGCCCGACCAGTTCTCGGCGCCGAGCGTGGTCTTCATGGCGAGCACGTGGGGCTCGTGCATGGACGCGAACCGCTGCTGGGTCAGCGTCGTGATCTGTCCCGCGCTGTCGCGGAATCGAAGTGTGCGCGACAGCGTGGCGTGCCGCAGGTCGAATGTCTGCCGATAGGACAGCAAATCGACATCGTCGACGTGAAACCATGTGCTGCCATTGATTCGGAACGTCAGCGCCAGCCAGTTGGGCAGGTTGACCAGGCTTTCGTTTTCGATCACGCGGCCCGCGATCACATCGCCCAGTTGGTTGTACACACCGGCGGCGTAGGTGCCCGGGTAGTGCGATTCGGATGCGGCCGCCTCGGGTGCGCAACCGCGGGTGGCGACATAGCCGTTGCCGACGGTGCACAGCGCTTCGCGGAGACGTTCGGTACCGGGATCGTAGTCCTCGTAGACGAGCTGCCACGGATCGTCGGCCTCGGTGGCGGCGTTCTGCCGCAGATCTGCGGCCAGCCGCCGCAGGAATTCGCAGACGGCCGAAGGGGTTTCGAGGCTGAACAGCGCCGCCGACGGGCGATCGCCGTCCTCTTCGTGGCGCACCACGATTCCCACGCCGTCGAATTGCACCGCGTCGAAGGCGTCCTCGTCGGTGATGTCGTCGCCGATGTAGATCGGCAACACCGCGTCGGTACCGGCGGCGCCGTCGATTCCGTCGCCGTGTCCGTCGATGCGTTGCAGGAGCCAGTCCAGCGTCGCGCCCTTGTTCCAGTCGATGTCCGGGCGTATCTCGATGACCTTGCGGCCGGACGTGACCCGGAAACCTTCGGACCGGCCGAGTCGGCGAACCGCCGCGATGACCCCGTCGATGTCCGCGGGATCGGCATTGCGGTAGTGGACCGCCACGGCAAAACGCTTGTGCTCGACCATGAGCCCGGATACGTCACCGAGCGTCTCCACCAGCCGCTTGGCCGCGTCCGCCAGCGCGTCGATGACGCCCGCGGCGTCGGCGTTCTCGTGGTGGGTACCGTCTGGCGCGAGCAGTTCGAAACCGTGGCTGCCCGCGTACCACAACCCGTCGACGCCCACCCGGTCGCGCACGTCCGTCAGATCCCGGCCGCTGATGACCGCCACGGGGCAGAAGGCGGCCAGCGCGTGCAACGCCTCGGCGGCGCCGTCGACCAGTGTCGCCGCCTGGGGCTGCGCGACGGTCTCGGACAGCGTGCCGTCGAAGTCGAGGAACACTGCCGGACGACGGTTTGTCACCAGTTCTTTGAGCTGGCTGTAGACCTGGATGGCATCGGCGATTCCCGAGACGGCGGTGCCGCCACGGCGCACCGAGATTTCTGCGAGGTCGGCGATGACCGTGTCGGCCCCCCGCGCCAGCAGGTCGTCGGCGTCTTCGTTGCGCTGCAGACCGATGACCAGGCCGAACCCGCCGTCCCTGCCGGCCCGGATGCCGTGTTCGTCACGCCCGATCACCACGCAGCGGACGGGCCGCACGCCCAGCCGGCCTGCAAGTTCGGTCAGAAATGCCGACCGGTGTTCTCCAGCCAGGACGGCCATGTCGTCGTCGGCAAGGATGCTGACGAGTTCTTCGATCCCGGCGGCACGCAAAGCCTGCGCGCCGTGGTGGGTAGTCGAGTAGACCGCGGTCGCGGCACCGATCTCGCGCAGTCGGCGCAGCAGCGGCACGGTGGAACCGCCGAGCTCGACCTCGACCTCGCCTTCGACCTCGCCCTCGACGTCGCCCGGTCCGGAGTCGGTGGCCGGCCGGTCCTCGGTGACCACGCAGTCGAGGTCGAGGACCACCGCGTCGTGGTAGCGGCGGTCGATGGTGGCGGGCCATGTGGTCACCGATCTGACGATGCCACAGCGAGGCCCGCGATCGCACCCCGCGATCGAACCCCCGCGATCGAACCCCCGCGAACCGATCGGGGGCCCTTGTCCACGCGGTTGAGGACTCGCGGTTGAGGACTAAAGCCTCGCGTCCGACGGCCTTTCGCGACATAGTGTTTTCAGCGAACGAGGGGAGTTCGACATGTCCGCGCCCGCCAACCGGTACGGGATCCTCGCCGGCGTCGACGGATCGCCTGCTTCCAACGCCGCCGTCTGCTGGGCGGCGCGTGAGGCGGCGATGCGGCACGTCCCGCTGACTTTGGTGCACATGGTCAATGCCGCCGTGCCGATGTACCCGCAGTTCCCGCTGTCGACGGGCGTTTCGGCATGGCAGGAGGCAGAGGGCCGGCGCGTTCTCGAGCAGTCGGTCAAGATCGCCGAAGACGCCGTGCAGGCCGGCCGCACGATCCTCATCACCGATGAGCTCAGGTGCTCGCCGCCGGTGCCGACGCTGGTCGACATGTCCCAAGACGCGGAGATGCTCGTCCTGGGCAGCCACGGGCGCGGCGCGGTGAAGCGGATCCTGCTGGGCTCGGTCAGCACCAATGTGGTGCGCGGCGCGCACTGCCCGGTTGCGGTGGTCCGCGACGAGGATCTGCTGATGCCCCACCCGGGGCAGGCCCCGGTGCTGGTGGGGGTGGATGGCTCGCCGGCCTCGGAGCTGGCCGTGAGCATCGCCTTCGACGAGGCGTCCCGGCGCGGCGTGGATCTGCAGGCGCTGAACGTGTGGAGCGACGTCGGCGTGTACGAACTGCCCGGGGTGGACTGGTCCACGATCGAGGCCGAGGCTGCGCGCAGCCTCGCCGAACAGCTGGCGGGCTGGCAGGAACGCCATCCCGACGTCACGGTGCACCGCCTCGTCGAATGTGACCGTCCGGCAAGGCAGTTGATCGAAAAATCGGAGGGCGCCCAGCTGGTCGTCGTGGGCAGTCACGGCCGGGGCGGGTTGACCGGCATGCTGCTGGGTTCGGTCAGCAACGCAGTCCTGCACTCGGTCCGTATGCCGGTGATCGTTGCGCGGCCGCGTTGAGTCCGTGGCTACAGGGATGGCTACAGGGATGGCTACAGGGATGGCTACAGGGATGCCTCCCGCGAGCACTGCCGGGTCCGCGACGATGACCGTGGCGCCCTACGTCGAGGTACGCGAGACCCACACGGGTGTCGTCGTGCTGGCCGGCGACCGCGCCTTCAAAGCGAAGAAGCCGGTCTTGACCGATTTCCTGGACTTCCGGACACCGCAGCGGCGCGAACGCGCCTGCGCCCGGGAAGTCGAGCTCAACAGCCGCCTGTCACCGCAGAGCTACCTCGGTGTCGCTCACCTCAGCGACCCCACCGGAGGGCCCGCCGAACCGGTCGTCGTGATGCGCCGCTACCGCGACGAGGATCGGCTCGCATCACTGGTGGCCCGCGGCCCGGATGAATCCGTCCGCGGCGTGCTGGATGCCGTTGCCGCGATCCTGGCCGGCTTTCACGACCGCGCCGAGCGGAGCCCGCTGATCGGCGCCCAGGGCGAGGTCGCAGCGGTCGGGCGGCGCTGGGCCGAGAACCTGGCGGAACTCGACCGCTATGCGGGCATGGGAGTTCCCGGTGTCGCGGCCGGGCAGGTGGCGCGGCTGCGCCGCCTCGCCGAGGAGTTCATCGCGGGACGCGCGCCCCTGTTCGCCCGCCGTGTCGCGGCGGGAAACATTGTCGACGGCCACGGCGACCTGCTGGCCGACGACATCTTCTACGCGGACGGGCGCCCGGCGCTGCTGGACTGCCTCGAGTTCGACGACGAACTGCGCTACGTCGACCGCATCGACGACGCCGCCTTCCTCGCCATGGATCTGGAGTTCCTGGGCCGGGGCGACCTCGGGGACCACTTCCTGCGACGCTATGTCGCGCACGCGGCGGACACCGCGCCGCGTGCGCTGCCGGATTTCTACATCGCCTACCGCGCCGTCGTCCGGGCCAAGGTCGAATGCCTGCGGTACACCCAGGGCAAACCCGGGGCCGCCGCCGACGCCGCCCGCCACCTGGACATCGCGGGGCGGAACCTGGACAGCGCCACCGTCCGCCTGGCGCTCATCGGCGGCAACCCCGGCACCGGAAAGTCGACCCTGGCGCGGGGGCTTTCCGAAGAGATCGGCGCACAAGTGATCTCGACCGACGACGTGCGGCGCCGCCTGCGCGGCGCCGACGTCATCACCGGCGAGTCCGGTGTCCTCGACACCGGGTTGTACACCCCGGCCAACGTCGCGGCAGTCTACGACGAGATCCTGCGGCGGGCGCAGGAGTCGCTGGGCAACGGACAATCGGTGATTCTCGACGGCACCTGGCGGGACCCGCAGATGCGCGCACACGCGTATCGCGTCGCCGCCGAGTCGCATTCGGCGATCGTGGAACTCATGTGCTCGGCGACCACCGACCTGGCGGCTGACCGGATCACGACGCGGCGGCCGGGCAGTTCGGAGGTGACCCCGGAGATCGCGGCGGTGCTGGCCGCTCACGGTGCCGGACGGGCCGGTTGGGACAGCGCACACCGCATCGACACGTCCCGACCGCTCGCGCAGGTGCTGGCGGAGGCCCGTGGCCTCTGGGAGCGCGCGACGTTTCGACATTGATCTTCGACATTGATCAGGGTGATGGCAGGGGACTCCGATAGCCTGGCCACGGTGGCGGTGCGCAACGCGCGGCCGAAGTTCTTGATGAGCGGCGAGGTGACCATCGGAAACAAGCTGATCAGGCAGGGGCCCGGGTCCGCGCTTGACCGCCAGCCGCCGGGCCCCGCATGAGGAACCGCATCGAGCGGATCGCCGTGAGCACCGGAGGCGGGGACGCGCCCGGACTCAACGCGGTCATGCATGCGGCCACCCTGGCCGCACGCAACCGTGACTGGGAAGTCGTCGGGATCCGCGACGGCTTCAACGGCCTGCTGAACCCGGACGACTATCCCGACGGCGGGCTGATCGAGCTGACCCGTGACCGGGTGCGCGGCATCATCCACCAGGGCGGCACGATCATCGGAACCACCAATCGCGGCAATCCGACGGCTTTCCCGGTGCGCCGGCCCGACGGCACCTGGGTTGAGGTGGACCGCACGGGGGAGCTGATCGACCGGTTCGCCGAGCACCGGATCGACGCGCTGATCCTGGCCGGCGGTGACGGGTCGATGTCGATCGGCCAACGTCTGCACGACGCCGGGCTGCGCCTGGTCGGGGTGCCCAAGACGATCGACAACGACCTGGACAAGACCGTTGCGACGTTCGGGTTCGACACCGCCGTCGACTTCGCCTCGCAGTGCATCGACCGGCTGTTCACCACCGCCACGTCGCACGGCCGGATCATCGTCGTGGAGGTGATGGGGCGCTACGCGGGATGGATCGCACTGAACGCCGGCATGGCGTCTGGGGTGCATGCGATCCTGATCCCGGAGATTCCGTTCGATCTCGAACCGGTGGCTGCGTTGGTCGCCGACCGAGAACGGCACGGCGCGAAGTTCTCCATCGTCTGCGTCGCCGAGGGTGCACGGCCGGTCGGTGGGGACTTCTCGATCGTGGGCAGGTCGCCGGGGCAGGCCGAGCGGCTCGGCGGCATCGGCGACAAGGTGGCCGTCGCGCTCGAGGCGATGACCGGGCGCGAGGCCCGCACGGTCGTGCTCGGCCACCTGCTGCGGGGCGGTTCGCCCACCGCGTTCGACCGGTTGCTCGGCCTGCGGTTCGGCGCGGCCGCCGTGCGGGCCCTCGACGAGGGGCGCGACGGCGTGATGGTTGCCCTCGACCCGCCGACGGTCGACTACGTTCCGCTCGCCGAAGCCACCAGGCGGCAGAAGACGGTCCCCCTGGACTGTGACTCGCTGCTGACCGCGCGCGACATGGGGATCAACTTCGGCGATGAGATGCCCGGCCACACCACGATCGGGCGATGACGCCCGGGCCGTGTCATCGCAGCGGCGCCGGCTGCTGTTCGAGCTCGAGGATCTCGCGCATGGTGTCTCGACCGACCACCCGGTTTGAGGAAAACCTTGCCGGGCCAGGCGTTCTTTCCGCCGATGAGTGGCACGTCGCCGATGCCGATCTCGGCGATGTCGATCTCGGCGATGCCGATCTCGCCGATGCCGATCTCGCCGATGCCGATCTCGCCGATGCCGATTTCGTCGATGCCGATTTCGTCGATCGAGCTGTTCGCAGAAGTGAATGCCGGTGAACTCGACCGTGATCTTCTCGGGCATCTTCTCGGGATTACTCTCTGGCGCGTCACAGGGCTTTCGGAAGCGGGCTTGCGCGGCCAAACCGCTTGGGCGTCAGGCGATGACGCCATGGCGGCTCGCGCCGCCGCAGAGCATGCGTTTGGCATCGAAGGCGAGGACTTCCGGCCCTGATCGCGGGCGCTGCCGTGGCGGACAGTGATGGGATGGAGCAGCTGACCGTCCTGGATGCCGCGTTCCTGGAGGTCGAGGACGCCGACCCGCATGTGAGCCTCGCGGTGGGCGGGGTGTCGATCGTCGAGGGGCCGGCTCCGCGCTACGAGGATTTCGTCGCGGCATTCGCGGAGCGGGCCGCGACGATCCCGCGCTTGCGTCAGGTGCTGCGAACCCATCCGCTCGATCTGCAGCCACCGGAATGGATAGACGACCCGCACTTCGACCTGTCGCGCCACCTGCACCGGGCTGCGCTGCCGCACCCCGGCGGCGACGCCGAGCTCTTCGAGATGATCGCCGCCCTGATGGAGCGCCGGCTCGACCGCGAGCGGCCGTTGTGGGACTGTTGGATCATCGAGGGACTCGGCGACGAACGGTGGGCCGTGCTGACCAAACTGCACCACTGCATCGCCGACGGCATCGCGACCACGCAGATGATGGTGAGGTTCGGCGACGACGACGCCGGCACGTTCGGCACCGACATCGCCGGCAGTAAAGGCCCAAGGCGCCGGGGTGTGAACCTGGCGAGGATCAACCTGAATCCGCTGAGCTGGATGCGCGAAATCAGGCGCAGCGCTCTGGTGGCCGAACACGCCGCCGTCGGTGCCGCCGAGCTGACGGCCGGCCTGCTGCGGCCGGCGCGGCCGTCGTCACTGAACGGACCCCTCACGACGATGCGGCGCTACAGCGTGGCCCGGGTCCGGCTGGCCGA
>NZ_JBMIOP010000186.1:0-3769 GCF_049197365.1 Mycobacterium sp. THU-M104 | reverse complement strand
TAGCGGTCATGAGCGCCAGCGCTAAGCCCCGGCTTGCTGGCCGGCAACCCTCCAACCGCGGTGGGGTGCCCCGGGTGAAAGACCAGGTCTAGTAGCCACAGGCTGCGCGGCAAGCGCGGGTCCGCCATAACGGACCCCTGACTAGAGGGGAAACGTGATGCGCATCACCTACCCGGTTCATCCGGATCGATCATCTCTTTCGGATCGGCGTACGTGTCGACTCGTGTGTCGTTGTTAGCCGGCCGCCGCGCCGGTTGACGTCACCGGTGGTGACGTTGCCAGCGGCTGTCCCCGATACCCGATTCGCCCATGTCCAGCAGAAAGCAACCATCCGTGAGCACCGAAAACAGCACCAGCGGTACCGACGCCAACGATGAAACCGATCCGATCGCGCACTGGTCCTTCGACACGAAACAGATCCACGCCGGGCAGCGGCCCGACTCGGCGACCAACGCCCGTGCACTGCCGATCTACCAGACCACGTCCTACACCTTCAACGACACCGCGCACGCCGCCGCACTGTTCGGCCTCGAGGTGCCCGGCAACATCTACACCCGGCTGGGCAACCCGACCACCGACGTCGTCGAACAGCGCATCGCCGCGTTGGAAGGCGGTGTGGCGGCGCTGTTCCTGAGCTCGGGGCAGGCTGCTGCGACATTCGCCATATTGAACGTCGCGTGTGCTGAAGATCACATCGTGGCGAGCCCGCGGCTCTACGGCGGCACCTACAACCTGCTGCACTACTCGCTGGCCAAGCTCGGTATCGAGGTGACCTTCGTCGCGGACCCCGACGACCTGGACTCCTGGCAGGCCGCGGCCAAGCCGAACACGAAGGCGTTCTTCGGGGAGACCATCTCCAACCCCAAGATCGACGTGCTCGACATCCCCGGCGTCGCCGGGGTCGCCCACGCCAACGGGGTGCCACTGATCGTCGACAACACCGTCGCCACGCCCTACCTCATCCAGCCGTTCGCCCACGGCGCCGACATCGTGGTGCACTCGGCCACCAAGTACCTGGGCGGGCACGGCGCCGCGATCGCCGGCGTCATCGTCGACGGCGGCACGTTCGACTGGGCACAGGGCCGCTTCCCCGGATTCACCACGCCCGACCCGAGCTACCACGGCGTGGTGTACGCCGAGCTGGGGCCGCCGGCGTTCGCGCTGAAGGCGCGCGTGCAACTGCTGCGCGACCTCGGGTCGGCCGCCTCGCCGTTCAACGCGTTCCTGGTCGCTCAGGGCATCGAGACGCTGAGCCTGCGCATGGAGCGCCACGTCGCCAACGCACAGCGGGTCGCCGAGTTCCTGGCCGCCCATGACGGCGTGCTGTCGGTCAACTACGCGGGCCTGCCCGGCTCGCCGTGGCACGCGCGCGCAAAGAAGCTGGCGCCCAAAGGCACCGGGGCGGTCCTCTCGTTCGAGTTGGCCGGCGGCGTCGAGGCCGGCAAGGCGTTCGTCAACGCGCTCAAGCTGCACAGCCACGTCGCCAACATCGGTGACGTGCGCTCGCTGGTGATCCACCCGGCGTCGACCACCCACGCCCAGCTGAGCCCGGCCGAGCAGCTGTCCACCGGCGTCAGCCCTGGGCTGGTGCGGCTGGCCGTCGGCATCGAGGGCATCGACGACATCCTGGACGACCTCGAGCTCGGTTTCGCCGCGGCCCGCAAACACGGTGGGACGAGGCCATCGACGCAGTCCAGCGGCGACCCGCACGCGGCGGCGGCCTGCTGAGGCGAGCTGACATGACGATCTCGGAGTTCCCCACCCAGACGCTGCCCACCGAGGGCGAGATCGGCTTCGTCCACATCGGTGCGCTGACCACCGAAAGCGGTGCGGTGATCGACGACGTCTGCATCGCCGTCCAGCGCTGGGGTGAGCTCTCCCCCACGCGCGACAACGTGGTGGTGGTCCTGCACGCGCTCACCGGCGACTCCCACGTCAGCGGGCCGGCCGGGCCCGGGCATCCCACGCCCGGCTGGTGGGACGGCATGATCGGGCCGGGTGCGCCGATCGACACCGATCGCTGGTGCGCGGTGGCCACCAACGTGCTCGGCGGCTGCCGCGGCTCCACCGGGCCCAGCTCGCGCGCCCGGGACGGAAAGCCTTGGGGTTCACGGTTTCCGCTGATCACGGTGCGCGACCAGGTCGAGGCCGACATCTGCGCGCTGGCCGCGCTGGGCATCAACGAGGTCGCCGCCGTTGTCGGTGGATCCATGGGCGGCGCAAGGGCTTTGGAGTGGATGGTCGGTCACCCTGACCAGGTCCGGGCGGGACTGCTGCTGGCGGTCGGCGCGCGCGCCACCGCGGACCAGATCGGCACCCAGACCACTCAGATCGCGGCCATCAAGGCCGACCCCAACTGGCAGAGCGGCGACTACCACGACAGCGGACGCAAACCGGAGGACGGGCTGACCATCGCCCGCCGTTTCGCGCACCTGACCTACCGCGGCGAGATGGAGCTCGACACCCGGTTCGCCAACGACGCCCAGAGCGATCCCGGACAGGAGGACCCGCTCCACGGCGGCCGTTACGCCGTGGAAAGCTACCTCGAGCATCAGGGCAACAAGCTGTTGTCCCGCTTCGACGCCGGCAGCTACGTGATCTTGACCGAGGCGCTCAACAGCCACGACATCGGTCGCGGTCGCGGCGGGGTTCGCCAGGCTCTGCGCAGGTGCCCGGTGCCGGCCGTGGTCGGCGGTATCACCTCCGACCGGCTCTACCCGCTACGCCTTCAGCAGGAGTTGGCTGATCTACTCCCGGGCTGCTCAGGCCTGCAGGTCGTCGATTCCAGATGCGGGCACGACGGCTTCCTGGTCGAGTCCGAGGCGGTCGGCGAGTTGATCCGCAAGACCCTCGTCCTGGCCTCCCGGTCAGGGAGGAGCGAAGGCGCGTGCCGGCGGTGACCCGCTCGAGACAGGAACGCTCCCTGTCGTTCGGCTCGGCGGCCGCCGCATACGAGCGTGGCCGACCGTCCTACCCACCGGAGGCCATCGACTGGCTGTTGCCGACCGGTGGGCTCCTGGTGCTCGACCTGGGCGCGGGCACGGGCAAGTTGACCACCCGGCTGGTCGAGCGCGGTCTGGACGTGGTGGCGGTCGATCCGATCCCCGACATGCTTGAGGTGTTACACGACGCGCTGCCGGAAACCCGGGCGCTGTTGGGTACCGCGGAAGGGATTCCGTTGCCCGACAACAGTATTGACGCCGTGCTGGTGGCCCAGGCATGGCACTGGGTGGATCCCGCCCGGGCGATACCGGAGGTGGCCCGCGTGCTGCGCCCCGGTGGGCGGCTGGGCCTGGTGTGGAACATCCGCGACGAACGACTCGGCTGGGTTCGTGAACTGGGCCGCATCATCGGCAGCGACGGCGACGGCGACCGGCTGGACGTGACGCTGCCCGCACCGTTCACCGCGCTGGAGCGCCGCCGCGTGGACTGGACGAATTACCTGACGCCGCAGGCGTTGATCGATCTGGTGACATCGCGCAGCTACTGCATCACCTCACCGGCCGAGGTCCGCACCAGGACGCTCGATGAGGTGCGGGAGTTGCTGACCACCCATCCAGCCCTGGCGAATTCGACCGGACTGGCGCTGCCGTATGTCACAGTGTGCATCCGGGCGACGCTGGCTGGCTGACGGGCTGGCGGGCTGACGGGCGCGGTCAGCTTCCGTCGTCCTCGTTGTCGTTGTCGTCGTCGGTGGGCTCGTTGTCGTTGTTTGTGTGGTGGAGGAGTTTTTCGGGGTGCCAGTGGGTGTTGGTGCGGGGTTGGTTGT
>NZ_JBMIOP010000169.1:0-1612 GCF_049197365.1 Mycobacterium sp. THU-M104 | reverse complement strand
CCCAGATCCACGGCGGGTACGGCTTCATGAACGAGTATCCGGTGGCGCGGCACTACCGCGACAGCAAGATCCTCGAGATCGGGGAAGGCACCACCGAGGTGCAGCTGATGCTCATCGCGCGATCGCTGGGCCTGTCATGACGGGCCTGTCATGAGGGGCCTGTCATGAGGGGCCTGTCGTGAGCGGCCCGGGGAAGGCGATCGTCCAGCGCGGCTTGTGGTTCGAGGAGTTCGAGATCGGCACAACCTATCAGCACCGGCCTGGCCGCACGGTGACCGAGGCCGACAATGTGCTGTTCACGACGCTGACGATGAACACCCAGTCGCTGCATCTGGATGCGGCGTGGGCCGCGGAGCAGCCGGGCTTCCGCGGCGAGCGGCTGGTCAATTCCTTGTTCACGCTCTCGACGCTGGTCGGGTTGTCGGTGTCTCAGCTGACGCTGGGCACCATCGTCGCCAACCTCGGCTTCTCCGAGGTGTCCTTCCCCAAGCCGGTCTTCCACGGCGACACGCTGTACGCCGAAACCGTCTGCACCGGGAAGCGGGAATCCACAAGCCGTCCCGGGGAGGGCATCGTCACTCTCGCGCACACCGGACGCAATCAGCACGGTGACGTCGTCGCACGGGCGGTGCGCACCACGCTCGTGCAGAAGCACCCCGAGGGGGCGTGATGAACCTGCGCGCCGCCGGTCCGGCATGGCTGTTCTGCCCCGCGGACCGCCCCGAGCGTTTCGCGAAGGCCGCCGCCACTGCCGACGTCGTGATCCTCGACCTCGAGGACGGCGTGGCCCAAGCTGACAAGGCCGCCGCCCGGATCGCATTGCGGGACACTCCGATGGACCCCGAGCGCACCGTGGTGCGGATGAACGCTGCCGGCACCGGCGAGCACGCCCTGGACCTAGAGGCCCTGGCCGGTACCGCCTACGGCACCGTGATGCTGTCGAAGGCCGAAGCGGCGGCGCAGGTGGCGGCCTTGGCGCCCCGCGATGTCGTCGCGCTGATCGAGACGCCGCGCGGGGCGGTGTTCGCCGCCGAGATCGCCGCGGCCGACGGGACGGTAGCGCTCATGTGGGGTGCCGAAGATCTGGTGGCCGCCCTCGGCGGCAGTTCAAGTCGGCGGGACGACGGCGGCTATCGCGACGTCGCCCGGCACGTGCGCGCGACGGCTCTGCTGGCGGCGTCGGCATTCGGCCGGATCGCCCTGGATGCAGTGCACTTGGACATCCGCGATCTCGAGGGCCTGCGGGCCGAGGCCGACGACGGCGTCGCGGTGGGATTCGACGGAACGGTGTGCATCCATCCCGCCCAGGTGGCAGTTGTGCGCGAGGCCTACCGTCCCAGCGCGGAGAAACTCAACTGGGCGCGAAGGGTCTGCGCGGCGGCCAAGAACGAGCGCGGGGTATTCGCGTTCGAGGGGCAGATGGTCGACTCCCCGGTGCTCAAGCACGCCGCGATGCTGTTGCGGCGGGCGGGGGAAGTCACAGGCTAACGGCCGCAATCACGTCCGTCATTCGCGTCGTCGTCGGTGGGCTCGTTGTCGTCGTTGTTTGTGTGGTGGAGGAGTTTTTCGGGGTGCCAGTGGGTGTTGGTGCGGGGTTGGTTGTGTTTTCGGC
>NZ_JBMIOP010000152.1:0-1608 GCF_049197365.1 Mycobacterium sp. THU-M104 | reverse complement strand
GACGGAATCCACTGGAATTTCGAAGCTCACCAGGAGGTCGCCGAGCTGATGCTCAAGGCGCTGGCCGAAGCCTTGCAGAAGGCTCACGTGGCGGCCGAGAAGCCGCGTGACTGAACCATGACTGTCGCGGTGGTGACCGATGCGTCTTCGCGGCTGCCGGCCGACCTGCGCGAGAGGTGGGCGATTCGCGTGGTCCCGCTCCACATCCTGCTCGACGGCGTCGACCTGCGTGAGGATGTCGACGACATCCCCGACGACGTCCACCAGCATCACGCCACCACCGCGGCAGCCACCCCGGCCGAACTTACGGTGGCCTACCGGCAGGCGTTGGCCGACAGTGGCGGCGCCGGGGTGGTGGCGGTTCATCTTTCGTCGGGGTTGTCGGGAACTTGTGCGGCGGCACGACGCGCGGCCGCGCAGCTGGGCCCGACCGTGCGCGTCGTCGACTCGAGATCGGCCGCGATGGGCGTCGGCTTCATCGCACTGGCCGCCGCCCGGGCCGCGGCCGCGGGCGCCGACGTGGACACCGTTGCCGACATCGCGAGCGCTGCGGTGGCCCGCAGCCATGCCTTCATCGTGGTTCACCGCTTGGATAACCTGCGCCGCAGCGGACGTATCGGCGGGGCCAAGGCGTGGTTGGGGACCGCGCTGGCGCTCAAGCCGGTGCTGCGCATCGAGGATGGGAAACTCGTTCTGGCCCAACGGGTGCGCACCGTCAACAACGCGACCGAGGTCATGATCGACCGGGTCTGCGAGATCGTGGCGGAGGACTCCGCCGCGCTCGCGGTCCACCACGTCGCCAACCCCGAGGGCGCCACCCGGGTCGCCGCCGCGCTGGCCCAGCGGCTACCCGCGTGCGGGCCCGCGATCGTGACCCCGCTGGGGCCGGTGCTTGCGCTGCATGTCGGTGCCGGCGCCGTCGCGGTGTGCGTGCAGCTGCCCGGGTAGCCGAGCGGGGGATCAGCGGTGTGCCGACAACACCGGGATGGGGGAGGTCTCGGCCTCTTTGGCCGCCACCGGCCGCGGCCGCCCGTAGTCGCCCCGGGGGTGGACGACTTGGGGCCACCAGAACCAGCGACCGAGCATCGTGGCGACCGAGGGCATCAGCAGCGTGCGCACGATCAGGGTGTCGAGCAGCAGACCGATGCAGACCGTGGAGCCGAATTGGCCAAGGACGCTCAGTTCGCTGCCCAGCATGGCCGCCATGGTGAAGGCGAACACCAGACCCGCGGACGTCACCACCGTGCCGGTGCCGGCCATGGACCGGATGATCCCGGTCTTGAGCCCGGCGTGGATCTCTTCCTTGAAGCGTGACACCAGCAGCAGGTTGTAGTCGGATCCGACGGCCAACAGGATGATGACCGACAGTGCCATCACGATCCAGTGGATCTTGAAACCGAACAGGTCCTGCCAGATGAGCACGGACAACCCGAAGGATGCCGCGATCGAGCTGGCCGCGGTGCTCACGATGACCAGGGCGGCGACGACGCTACGGGTCAGCAGCAGCATGATCATGAAGATCAGCGTGAGCGCCGAGATCACCGCGATCATCAGGTCGTACTTGGCGCCGTCATGCATGTCCTTGAAGGTGGCCGCCGTACCGCCCAG
>NZ_JBMIOP010000140.1:0-11876 GCF_049197365.1 Mycobacterium sp. THU-M104 | reverse complement strand
GTCGTGCGCGTCGTGCGCGTCGTGCGCGTCGTGCGCGTCGTGCGCGTCGAGCGCCCGGGCAATCGTGTGGCTGGGGGGAGACCCGACTGGGTAGGCGTCCACGCCGCTGCGCTGCAGCATCTCCAGCTTGGCGAGTCGCACCCGCACCTGTTCGGGCAGGTGGGCCCAGTATTCGTCGGTCTCCGCGCGTCGCAGGCTGCGGACGTCGGGCGCCGACCCGTCGGGATGCAGCAACCCGGACTCGACCAGCCGGGGCGGCACGGCCGGGTGGTGACCCGTATGCGTCTCGTCGCGCCGGCTGAACGGCAACACCAGGAAACCTTCGGCCATCGCCGAAGCGACCCCGACCCGCGGAATCAGCCGCGCGTCCTCGTAGCAGGCGTAGCGGGGGACCCATTCGGGGTGGTATTTGACGTTCGAGCGATACAGCGTCTCCAGCTGCCACCACCGGGAGAAGAACAGCAGGAAGCCGCGCCACAGCCGGGCAATCGGGCCGGCGCCGAGTTGGGCACCCTGTTCGAACGCCGAACGGAACATCGCGAAATTCAGGGAGACCCGGGTGATGCCGAGTTGTTCGCCGTTGAGGGTCAACTCGCTGACCATGAGCTCGATGGTTCCGTTGGGGGAGTGCGGGGCACGGCGCATCAGGTCCAGCGAGACGCCGGTGGTTCCCCACGGGACCAGGGAGAGCATCGCCACGACGTCGCCGTCGCGGTCGAGCGCCTCGACCAGCAGACAGTCCCCGTCGGCGGGGTCGCCGAGCCGGCCCAGCGCCATCGAGAAGCCGCGCTCGGAGGCGGTGTCGCGCCAAGCGTTGGCGCGTTCGATGGTCTTGGTCATCTCGTCGGCGGGGACGTCGCGATGCCGCCGGATCCGTACCGTGAGTCCCGCCCTGCGGGCCCGCGTCACCGCCTGGCGCACCCCGCGCATGTCCGGCCCGGACAGCCGATAGTCGGCGGTCCGCAAAATGGCCTCATCGCCCAGTTCCAGCGCGTTTAGGCCGGCCTCATGAAAAGCCCGGGCTCCTTCGGAACTGGCGCCCGTGACGCCGGGAGCCCAGCCGTATGCCTTGCAGAGGCTCAACCACGCGTTGATGGCCTGCGACCAGGCCCTCGGGTCACCGATCGGGTCGCCGCTGGCCAGGCAGACCCCCACCTCGACCCGGTAGGTGATGGCGGCGCGGCCGCTGCTCGCGAACACCACCGATTTGTCGCGCCGCGTCGCGAAGTATCCCAGGGAGTCGTCCTTGCCGAACAACTCGACGAGCCCGCGGATGGCGGACTCGTCCTGCCCGGTGAGCGCGTTCTCGGCCCGCTGGGACTGGAAGAGCACGATCGTCGCCGCGATCAGCGCGAGCGCGCCGAACAATCCGAAGATGGCGTTCAGGATCAGGTGTGGCCGGCCGGTGAACAGGTCGGGATCGGCCAAGGCGAAGCCGATCACTCGGTTGACCACGTAGGGGAGCCGGTCTTGGCGCGCCAGTGATCCGGGCCAGAGCTCGACCAGTCCCCAGGACACCAGGATCCCGATCGCGCCGGCGGCGAACAGCACCGCGGCCGCCTTGAACAGGGCGCCCCTGCGGACCTTGGCCCAGAATTCCCGGTACGCCAGAACAAGGACGACGGCCGCCACGACGTGCGCCGCGAACCCCAGGTTTTCGCCGAAGATCTCGGCGGGACTGTTGTCGCCCGCGGCGATCTCGGCGGCGTTGAGCGCCGCGGAGAGGACCATGTTTCCCAGCAGCAGTGCCCAGGCGATGCGCTTGCGGGCACTCAGCGCGGCGGCCAGCAATGCCAACACGAACGACCAGGCGATGCTGGTGTCGGGGAAGTTGAACAGGTAGCTGTTGATGAACTGCCGCGGCACCCTGATCAGCACGCGGACCAGCGGCGACACGCTGGCCACCAGCGAGACCGTCGCGATGACGCCGACGGTCCAACCGGCGGCCGCCGGTACCCAGTGATAACGGGAAGCCGACTGGCTGCCGGAACGCGGCGAAACGACAGTCACAGACCGCGAGGATATTCGTTCAATCCGGGAAAAGCCTCGCGAAGCGCCCGGCACGGCTCATGGAGTTCGGTGACGCTGCGCCTGCGCCCGGCGCGTGCCGCCGACACGCACAAGTGCGGGGAAAAGCTCCGGTGCTGCTAGACTCGGCTGCGCGACCATCCCGGCGAACGCCAGGAACGTTAAGTGGAGTCCCACTCCCACCGCTGGCCGAAAGAATTGACAAGGCTCAGCGGTCCGGTCACAGGCACTGTCGGTGCCTGTTCCGCGGTGACGCGGGCGGCGTGACAGCTCTCGCCGCGATCGGTCGGCATGGGCCCTGCTGAGGCAGGGCTTTTTTGCTGATGGTGTGGTTCTCCCCTTGCGAATCCGGACGGCCCAGGCGCTGGTCGTGACTACCCGACAACGCCCACCCAGGGAGGCCCCATCAGCACTGAGACCCGCGTCAACGAGCGCATCCGCGTACCTGAAGTCCGATTGATCGGCCCAGGGGGAGAACAGGTAGGCATAGTGCGCATCGAAGACGCACTGCGCGTCGCCGCGGACGCCGATCTCGACCTCGTCGAAGTTGCGCCGAACGCCAGACCACCGGTCTGCAAGATCATGGACTACGGCAAGTACAAGTACGAGGCGGCGCAAAAGGCGCGCGAATCCCGCCGGAACCAGCAGCAGACCGTCGTCAAAGAGCAGAAGCTGCGGCCCAAGATCGACGACCACGACTACGAGACCAAAAAGGGCCACGTAGTGCGCTTCCTGGAGGCGGGGTCGAAGGTGAAAGTCACCATCATGTTTCGCGGACGTGAGCAGTCGCGGCCCGAGTTGGGCTATCGGCTGCTCCAGCGGCTGGGTTCGGACGTCGCCGAATTCGGATTCGTCGAAACGTCGGCCAAACAGGACGGCCGCAACATGACAATGGTGCTGGCACCGCACCGGGGCGCGAAAACCCGCGCCAGGGCGCAGTATCCGGAAGGACCGGGGGCCGGGCCGGCCCCGGCTGCCGACGGAAGCGCTGACCCCGCGCCTTCATCCAACTGACCTGACACCTGGACAGGACACCAGCAGAACGGGAGAGACATGCCCAAGGCCAAGACCCACAGCGGTGCGGCAAAGCGGTTTCGGCGCACCGGGACCGGAAAGATCGTCCGCCAGCGCGCCAACCGCAGGCACCTGTTGGAGCACAAGCCGACCAAACGGACTCGGCGGCTGGACGGCCGCACGACCGTTTCAGCCAACGACACCAAGCGTGTCAACTCGATGCTGAACGGCTGACCATCGAACCGGGCCGGTCCGCGACCCGGCGCCGGTACCTGACCAGTTACATCCGAGCGAGAGTAGGAACATCTCATGGCACGCGTAAAGCGCGCGGTCAACGCCCACAAGAAGAGGCGCAGCATCCTGAAGGCCTCAAAAGGCTATCGGGGCCAGCGCTCCCGGCTCTACCGCAAAGCCAAAGAGCAGCAGCTGCATTCACTGAACTATGCCTACCGCGACCGTCGGGCGCGCAAGGGCGAGTTCCGTAAGCTGTGGATCTCGCGGATCAACGCGGCCGCGCGCGCCAACGACATCACCTACAACCGGCTGATCCAGGGACTCAAGGCCGCGGGCGTCGACGTGGACCGCAAGAACCTCTCCGACATCGCGATCACCGACCCCGCGGCGTTCACCACGCTCGTCGGGGTGGCGCGTGCGGCGCTGCCCGAGGACGTCAACCGCCCGTCGGGAGAGGCTGCCTGAATCCGGGCACCTTCGGTGCTGACCGAACGCTCGGCCCGCGTGGTCGCTGCGGTCAAACTTCACCGCCATGTCGGCCGCCGGCGCGCCGGGCGGTTCCTGGCCGAAGGCCCTCACCTGGTCCAGGCCGCCGCGGCCCGGGGACTGGCCCGGGAGGTCTTCGCCACCGAACCGGCCGCCCAACGGCATGCCGCGCTGGTCGACGCGCTGGATTGCCCGGTCCACCTTGTCACCGAGCGGGCCGCGAAGGCGCTCTCGGACACCGTCACCCCGGCGGGGCTGATCGCGGTGTGCGAACTGCCGGAAACGAGGATCGAGGACGTGCTGGCCGCGCGGCCGCGGCTGGTCGCGGTGGCCGTGGAGATCAGTGAGCCGGGCAATGCGGGCACGCTGATCCGCATCGCCGACGCGATGGGGGCGGGAGCAGTGCTTTTCGGCGGCCGCAGCGTCGACCCGTACAACGGCAAATGCCTGCGGGCGTCTGCCGGCAGCGTGTTCTCGGTGCCGGTCGTCGTCGCTCCCGACGCCCACGACGCCCTCGCGGCACTGCGCGGCGCCGGCCTGCAGGTGTTGGCCACCGCGCTGGACGGTGAGACGCGTCTGGACGACGCCGACCGCGTGCTCAGCGCGGCGACGGCATGGCTGTTCGGGCCGGAATCCCAGGGCCTGCCGGCCGAGTTCGCGGCGGCCGCGGACCACCGGGTGTGCATCCCGATGGCGGGCGGCGCCGAAAGCCTCAACGTCGCCGCCGCCGCCGCGATCTGCCTTTACCAGAGCGCACGGGCCTTGGGTCTGCTGGCGCGTTCGTAGAAGGACCCGGGTGGCGGCGCGACCGCGCCAGAGCAGCCGACGCGGTGTGACACCGGCGTGAGCACGACCCTCGCTGCGACGTGTGACACACCTGTAGCGAGTCTCGTTGCCTGCCTCTGCGCGGAGCACCTAACGTAGGACGAGTGGAAGTCGCGCCGCGCGATCCGGAGGCGGGCGCAGCACAGGAGACAGGCGCGGCGGCGGCTGCCGGGCGATCCCGAATTCGGCGATCCGTTGTCCACCGCGGGCGACGGGGGCCCCGCGTCGCGGCGCGAGCCGCCGACCGGTTGCTGCGCGATCGTGGTGGCGCATCGCGCGAGGTCAGCCTGGGCGTGCTGCAGCTGTGGCAGTCGCTGAACGAAGCGGTGTCGCGGCGTCCGGCCAATCCGGAGGTGACCCTGGTCTTCACCGATCTGGTCGGGTTCTCGACCTGGGCGCTCCAGGCCGGTGACGACGCGGCCCTGACGTTGTTACGGCGGGTCGCGCAGGCCATCGAGCCGCCGCTGCTGGATGCCGGCGGCCAGATCGTCAAACGGTTGGGCGACGGGCTGATGGCGGTGTTCGACGACGCGACGGACGCTGTGCGGTCTGCACTGGCAGCCGACGGGGAGCTCCGATCGGTTCAGGTGGCCGGTTACACCCCACGGATGCGGGTGGGCATCCACACCGGACGCCCGCAGCGGATGGCCTCGGACTGGCTCGGTGTCGACGTCAACATCGCCGCCCGCGTCATGGAACGAGCCACCAAAGGCGGAATCATGGTGTCCGGCGCGACGTTAGACTTGGTACCCGGGACTGAGCTCAATGAGTTGGGCGTAGTCGCGAAACGCTCACGTAAATCCATGTTTGCGCCCCCGCCCGCCGAGTTGCCTGCAGACTTGGTGATCTATCGCCTCACCCGGCAAGGAGTTGGCAGTTACCGATGACAGTGACGAAGCCGAATCACAGGCATAGTGGGTGTCGATGATCTACGCCATCCTCTCCCGGCTCGGCCGGATCCGGTTCACCGTCGGCTACGTGGCAGTTCTGCTCGCCGTCAGCTCCGCGCTGATCGTGCTGGGCCCCCAGGCGCGCGCCACCATCATTGCGCACGCCAGCACCAACCTGCACAACCTGGCCCACGGGCACCTGGGCACCCTGCTCGGCAGCGCCCTGGTCGTCGATGCCGGTCCGCTGTATTTCTGGCTGCCCTTTTTGACGTGCACGCTGGTGCTGGCCGAGTTGCACCTGCACACCATCCGGCTTTTCGTGGCGTTCGTCGTCGGTCATATCGGGGCGACGTTACTTGTCGCCGCCGCGCTCGCCGCGGCCGTCGAACTGGGCTGGTTACCGTTGTCGGTCACCCGGGCCAGTGACGTCGGTATGAGCTACGGCGCTCTCGCGGTCCTCGGGGCGATGACCGCGGTGATCCCCCGGCCCTGGCGGATGGCGTGGGTGGGATGGTGGGTGGCCGCGGGCATCGCCTCGGCGATCGTCGGCGGAGATTTCACCGACGCCGGTCACACCGTCGCGGTCGTCCTGGGCGTACTGGTGTCCTCCCGGTTCCGCCAACCGATCTACTGGACCCCGGTGCGGAGCATGATGTTGGTCGCCTCGTCGGGCTTCGGGTTCCTGCTGCTGGCTCATCACTGGGCGACGATGGCGGCGGCGCCGGTCTTCGGCGCCCTGGGTGCCGGGCTGGCCTACACGATCGACCAGATGGTCACGGCGCGCAGGGCGGTGCCGATTCCGGCGCGAGAAGCCCCGCAGCCGGTTGCGTCCCGATAGCCTTTCCGGGCCCCGGCGCTCCGCGCACAACTGGCCGGGCGTCGTCCTCGATCGCCTATGATCGGCACTCGGCCGGTGCCGCGCCCGGGCCGGAACAATCAGGCCCGCCCGGCGACGACGCGGGCAACTGGACATCCGTCAGCAAGGAGAGTGTCGCCGCGTGGGTGAGAAACCCGTCGACCTGTCGCCGGAAGCGTTGACCCAGGCGGTCGTCGCAGCCCGGGAGGCTGTCGCCGGTGCCGGCGACCTCGACGCACTGGCCCGCATCAAGACTGAACACCTCGGAGACCGTTCGCCGTTGGCGCTGGCCCGCCAGGCGCTGGCCGTCATGCCGAAGGAGGAGCGCGCCGACGCCGGGAAGCGCGTCAATGCCGCGCGGGGCGAGGTCCAGCGCAGCTACGACGACCGGCTGGCGGCGCTGCGGACCGAGCGTGACGCGGCCGTGCTGGTCGCCGAAGCCATCGACGTGACCCTGCCGTCGACGCGACAGCCACCCGGCGCCCGGCACCCGATCACGATCCTGGCCGAGCACGTCGCCGACACCTTCATCGCCATGGGCTGGGAGGTCGCGGAGGGCCCGGAGGTCGAAACAGAGCAATTCAACTTCGACGCTCTCAACTTCCCGCCCGATCACCCCGCCCGCAGCGAACAGGACACCTTCTACGTCGCGCCGGAGAACTCCCGGCAGCTGCTGCGCACCCACACCTCACCGGTGCAGGTGCGCACCCTGCTCGAGCACGACTTGCCCGTCTACATGGTGTCGATCGGCCGCACCTTCCGCACCGACGAACTCGACGCCACCCACACTCCCGTCTTCCACCAGGTCGAGGGCTTGGCGGTGGACCGCGACCTGACCATGGCCCACCTGCGCGGAACACTGGACGCCTTCGCGCGCGCCGAGTTCGGAACGTCGGCGCGCACCCGGATCCGGCCGCATTTCTTTCCGTTCACCGAGCCGTCCGCCGAGGTCGACGTGTGGTTCGCCGACAAGAAAGGCGGCGCCGACTGGGTCGAGTGGGGTGGTTGCGGAATGGTGCATCCCAACGTGTTGCGGGCCGCCGGAATCGATCCCGAGGTGTACTCGGGCTTCGCGTTCGGCATGGGTCTGGAACGCACCTTGCAGTTTCGCAACGGCATCCCGGACATGCGCGACATGGTCGAGGGTGACGTCCGGTTCTCGTTGCCGTTCGGGGTCGGTGCCTGATGCGCGTTCCCTACAGCTGGCTGCGCGAGGTGGTGGAGGCAGGCGCCCCGGGCTGGGACGTCACCCCGCACGAGCTCTCGCAGACGCTGGTACGCATCGGCCACGAGGTCGAAGAGGTGGTGGCACTCGGCCCGGTCGACGGCCCGGTGACCGTGGGGCGGGTGACCGCGATCGAGGAGCTCAGCGGCTTCAAAAAGCCGATCCGGGCCTGCCTGGTGGACGTCGGCGAGGAACGAAACCGTGAAATCGTATGCGGCGCAACAAATTTCGCGGTCGGTGACCTCGTCGTGGCGGCGCTGCCCGGCACCACGCTGCCCGGCGGATTCGCCATCGCGGCCCGCAAGACCTACGGCCGCAACTCCGAGGGGATGATCTGCTCGTCTGCCGAACTGGGGCTGGGAACAGACCATTCCGGGATCCTGGTGCTGCCGCCGGGCACGGCCGAACCGGGGGCCGGCGGCGCGGCGGTGCTGGGTCTCGACGACGTGGTGTTCCACCTGGCCATCACGCCCGACCGTGGCTACTGCATGTCGGTGCGCGGCCTGGCCCGCGAGATCGCGTGCGCCTACGACCTGACGTTCGTCGACCCCGCAGACGTCAAGCCGTTGCCGGTGGCGGGGCCGGCATGGCCGCTGACAGTGCAGGCCGGCACCGGCGTCCGGCGGTTCGCGCTGCGCCCGGTCACCGGCATCGATCCTGCGGCTGTGTCGCCGTGGTGGCTGCAGCGGCGGCTGCTGCTGTGCGGCATCCGCGCGACATCCCCGGCGGTGGATGTCACCAACTACGTGATGCTGGAACTGGGCCATCCGATGCACGCCCACGACCGCATGCGCATCACCGGGGGATTGGGCGTGCGCTTCGCCCGGCCCGGCGAAACCGTCGTCACCCTCGACGACGTCGAGCGGCGGCTGGATCCGGCCGACGTCCTGATCGTCGACGACGCGGCGACCGCGGCCATCGGCGGCGTGATGGGCGCGGCGAGCACCGAGGTGCGCGCCGACTCCACCGACGTGCTGCTGGAGGCGGCGGTCTGGGACCCGGCCGCGATCTCGCGGACCCAGCGCCGGCTGCACCTGCCCAGCGAGGCCGCCCGGCGGTACGAGCGCGGGGTGGACCCGGCCATTTCGGTGGCCGCGCTGGATCGCTGCGCGACGCTGCTCACCCACATCGCCGGGGGAGCGGTGTCCGACGCCCTGACCGACTGGCGCGGTGACCCGCCGGCGGGCAACTCGGTCGCTGATTGGGCGGGGCCGCCGATCCGGATCCCCGCGGACCTGCCGGACCGTGTCGCCGGGGTCGCCTATGCCCCGGGCACGACCACCCGGCGGCTGGCCCAGGTCGGGGCCCTTGTCACGGAGGGGGACGGCGCGCTGACCGTGACGCCGCCGAGCTGGCGGCCCGACCTGGTGCAGCCCGCCGACCTCGTTGAGGAGGTGCTGCGCCTGGAGGGGCTCGAGGTCATTCCCTCGGTGCTGCCGTCGGCGCCCGCGGGCCGCGGGCTGACCGCGGCGCAGAAGCGTCGCCGTGCGATCGGCAGGTCTCTGGCGCAGTCCGGCTACGTCGAGATCCTGCCGACGCCGTTTCTGCCGGCCGGTGTCTTCGATCTGTGGGGGCTGGCCGACGACGACCCTCGACGCATGACCACGCACGTGCTCAACCCTCTGGAGGCCGACCGTCCGCACCTGGCGACCACACTGCTGCCCGCACTGCTGGAGGCGTTGGGGCGCAACGTCTCCCGCGGTCTCATCGACACCGCGTTGTTCGCCCTCGCCCAGGTGGTCCAGCCCACCGAACAGACGCGCGCCGTCGAGCCCATCCCCGTGCACCGGCGCCCGAGCGACACCGAGATCGCTCTGCTCGACGCGTCGCTACCGCGTCAACCCCAGCACGTCGCGGCGGTGCTGACGGGCCTGCGGGAAGCGCGGGGCCCGTGGGGGCCGGGCCGACTGGTCGAAGCCGCCGATGCGTTCGAGGCGGTCCGAATCGTGGCACGCGCCGGCGGGTTCGAGGTGACGCTGCGGGCGGCTCAACGCCTGCCGTGGCACCCCGGCCGGTGCGCCGAGGTGCTTGTCGGTGGCGTCGTCGCCGGTCACGCGGGCCAGTTGCACCCCGCCGTGGTCGAGCGGGCGGGCCTGCCCACGGGCACGTGCGCGATGGAGTTGAACCTGGATGGGATTCCCATCGTCGACGCATTCCCGGCGCCGCGGGTCTCACCGTTTCCGGCAGTGTTCCAGGACGTGAGCCTGGTCGTGGCGGCGCATGTTCCGGCGGCGGCGGTCGCCGACGCGGTGCGTGCGGGTGCCGGCGAGCTGCTCGAGGACATCCAGCTCTTCGATGTCTTCACCGGTCCCCAGGTCGGCGAGGCCCGAAAGTCGTTGACGTTCGCGCTGCGCTTCCGGGCGACGGATCGCACGCTGACCGAAGACGACGCCAGTGCTGCCCGCGACGCCGCGGTGCGGTCCGCCGCCGAGGCGGTCGGCGCCCAACTGCGGACTTGAGGACCCTCGATGCTCGTGGCTGATGGCACGCGAATCGGTGTCGCAAAGCCGGAAACACCTCACCCGCGCGGAAGTGCCACTAAGCTCAGGCTTCCTGGGTCTTAGCGCAGTGACCGTCGTACGGCGCGATGGGAGGTGGGCATGTCGTTTTGGGTGGCGCCGGACGCTGTGCAGGCGGCAGCCCAAAATCTGGGGAACATTCACTCGACGCTCGCCGAATCCAGCGCAGCGGTTGCGCCGCCGACCACCGGTGTGGCAGCCGCCGCGCAGGATCAGGTGTCGGCCGCGGTCGCGCAGTATTTCAGCTCGTTCGGCGAGGAATATCAGGTTCTCAGCGCCCAGGCGCAGTCATTTCACGCCGAATTCGTGGACCTGTTGACCACGGGTGCCGCTGCCTACGCCAGCACCGAGATCGCCAACGCCGAACAAGCCCTCGCGAGCCAGGTGACCGCACCCGTGCAAGGGTTGCTGGGTGCGGCTGTTGGCGCGAGCGGTGACGCCGCCTCGGCGGTTGCCTCGACCGTGGGCGCTGCACAGTCGGCTGCCATTCCGATCCTCGGCGGCCTGGGCGCTCTTGGCGGCCTGGGCGCTCTTGGCGGCCTGGGTGGCCTTGGGGGTGCAGCAGTGGGCTCCCTGCTGGGCGGTGTCGGCGGTGGGATGCCGGTGGGTTCGTTGCTGGGCGGTCTCGGGGGTGCGACGGTAGGTTCGCTGGTGGGCGGTGTCGGTGGCGGGACGCCGGTGGCGTCGCTGCTGGGCGGTCTGGGCGGCGGATCGGTGGTGTCGAGCGTCAACGGCATCGTCACAGCGCTGGAGAGCGGCAGCGCTGTCTCGCTGCTCTCCGGCCCGATCGGGACCGGGCTGCAAACCCTGTACCGGGACATCGCCGCGCTACCGGGCACGCTGCAGCCGCTCGGAAGCGGTGTGGCGCCCGGGCTGCTGCATGCCGGGGCAAGCACCGGCGGAACCGTCGGCCCCTACCAGACCCTGCTGGACAACACCATCGGCAACCTGCAGACCCTGGGCGGATCGCTGTCCGGCAACCCGGCGCCCTTCCTGAACCAGATCCTGATCAACGGGACGGGTTACGCGAACACGATCGGCGCGGACTTCCAGTACCTCATCCATAATTTCCCCGCCGTGCTGGCTGCCGTGCCGGCGAACATCCAGGCGGCCTTCCAGGGACTGCTGGCCTTCGACCCGGCACCCTACATCCAGCAGTTCATCCACGACCAGATCACCTACGCCACCATCATCGCCACCTCGCTGCAGAACGCGGGTTACAGCTTCCTTGACGGGCTGCAGGGGTTGCCGGCGGCCTTCCACTCCGCCTACCAGGCCCTCATGACCGGCAACATCGGCGGCGCGTTCGGCGACGTCACGGGCGGATTCCTGAACCTGTTCGCCACCGGTTTGGACACCACCAGCAGGGGCAGTCTCCCCGGGGCGCTTTTCGCCGACGTCACCTTGACCGGCTCCGTGCCAGCGTTGACGCCCATCGCCACCATCCCGGGCATGATGGCGCAGAACTTCACCAACCTGCTGCCGGCCGGCGCCGTCGCGGCGCAGATCTCCCAGCACGCCACCAACGTCCTCGACACGCTCACCGACACGTCCCTGACCGGGGCCGTGACCTTGCGACTGTTGCCGCCTACGTTCTCCCTCGCGGTGCACGCAGGCCTGCCCACGGCGCTGACGCTGGATGCGCTGGGCGCGCCGGTCAACGCGCTCGACGCCGCCTCGTCCGGCGCGTCGCAGTTCGTGGGCCAACTGCAGACCGGCAACCTGGTGGGCGCGATCGGCACGGCCGTCGACGGTCCGGCCGTCGTCGGCAACGCGTTTTTGAACGGGCGGTCGACGCT
>NZ_JBMIOP010000137.1:0-1411 GCF_049197365.1 Mycobacterium sp. THU-M104 | reverse complement strand
ACCTCACGCTGCGGGCCGCCACCGCGCTGGGCGTGGGCACCGAGGCCGACATCCGCGACTACTTCCGCCTGTCGGCCGCCCAGGTCAAGCCGGCCCTGGCCGGTCTGCTGGCCGCCGGCGAGGTCGAACGGGTGCAGGTGCAGGGCTGGTCCGCGCCGGCGTACCTGCGGTCCGGGCAGCCGGTGCCGCGCTCGGACCGGGGCACGGCGCTGCTGTGCCCGTTCGACCCGTTGATCTTCTTCCGCCCGCGAGTCGAGCGGCTGTTCGGCTTCCGCTACCGCATCGAGATCTACACGCCACCGGACAAGCGCACGTACGGCTACTACGTGTGGCCGCTGCTGCTGGACGGACGGTTGGTCGCGCGGGTAGATCTGAAGGCCGATCGGGCGGCCGGCAGGCTTCGCGTGGTCGGCGCGTTCGGTGAACCGGACGTGCCCAAGCCGCGGGTGGCCGCAGCGCTGACCGGCGAACTGGAGTCGATGGCGTCCTGGCTGGGGCTGGGCGGGTTCAGCGTCTCGAGGCGGGGCGACCTGGCCGGTGAGCTGCGCCGGCTTTAGCCGTCCGGAGGACGTCAAGAACGAACTCGCGGCCACGCTGTGGAAGGCGGCCGACAAGCTGCGCGGGACCATGCCGGCCAGTACCCGGCCAGTACAAGGACGTCATCCCGGGACTGGTGTTCCTCGGATACATCGCCGACGCCCCGGGCGTCTTCGCGGTGCCGCCGACTGCGCGCTGGAAACACTTGGCGGACAAGGCGACAAACGGCGACGTCGGTCAGCTCGTCGACGCCGCGCTGGACGACGTGATGACGGCGAACCCGGCGGTGGCGGACGCGCTGCCCCGGCTGTACCGAAGTGTCGACACACGCCGGCTCGGGGAGCTGGTGCGCTTGCTCGACGACGCCCGGCTCGACGGTGAGGGCGGCCGTCACGCCCGCGGCCTGATTGGGGGAGGTGACGCCCTGCTGGCGCCGGCGAGCTGCGAGTTCGGCGCGGTACCCGATCGAGACTGCGCCGAGCGCGACCCGACGGCCGCGATCGACGCGCTGTGCGCAGGCTCGTCGCCATCAGTGCAGACTCGCCGAGCCGGGGTTGATTGCCCGGTTCCTCCCCACGCCGCTCCGCGGCGCGCATCGTCGCCGGGCCGGGGTTGATTGCCCGGTTCCTCCCCACGCCGCTCCGCGGCGCGCATCGTCGCCGGGCTAAGGTGAGCGCCGTGGCTGAGATCGCGCCGCTGCGCGTGCAACTGATCGCCAGGACCGACTTCCTGGCGCCCTCGGAGGTGCCCTGGGACACCGACGCCGACGGGGGTTCTGCGCTGGTCGAGTTCGCCGGCCGCGCCTGCTACCAGAGCTGGTCGAAGCCCAACCCGAAGACCGCGACCAACGCCGGCTACATCAAGCACATCATCG
>NZ_JBMIOP010000135.1:0-7711 GCF_049197365.1 Mycobacterium sp. THU-M104 | reverse complement strand
AGTAGTCGTGCCCGTTGATTCGTCGGGCCTGTTCGCTGAGGTGCCGAGACTGCGGTGGCGGCGACGTCGGGCGAAAAAGGTAGCGCTGAACGCAGTCTCGGCGCCGCCAGCGCGGACTCGGCACCAGCGGCGTCTGGCAATAACCCCCGATGAACTTACGAACGAGACCACTAAGCTCGGGCGTCATGCGCGCCGTGCTGATCGTCAACCCCACAGCCACGTCCACCACATCTGCCGGCCGCGAAATGCTGGCGCACGCCCTCAAGAGCCGCCTGCAGCTCACCGTCGAGCACACCAACCACCGCGGCCACGGCGCCGAGCTCGCGCGGGCGGCCGCCAAAGACGGCGCCGAACTGGTCGTCGTGCACGGTGGCGACGGCACGGTCAGCGGGGTCGTCAACGGCCTGCTCGGGCGCCCCGGTTCGACACCACCGTGGCCCGTTCCCGCGGTCGCCGTGGTGCCCGGCGGATCAGCCAATGTGCTGGCCCGGTCGCTGGGCATCTCCCGGGACCCGGTCGCCGCAACCAACCAGCTCATCCAGCTGCTCGACGACTACCCGCGTCACCGGGCATGGCGCCGCATCGGTTTGATCGACTGCGGAGAGCGGTGGGCCGTGCTGAACACCGGGATGGGCGTCGACGCCGAAGTGGTGGCGGCGGTCGAGGCCGAACGCGACCAAGGTGGCAAGGTCACGCCGTGGCGCTACATCCGCGCCGCGGTCCCCGCGGTGTGGAGCTATACACGCCACGAACCGACGCTGACACTGGAATTGCCCGACCGGGCGCCGCTCACCGGAGTGAGCTTCGCCTTCGTGTCGAATGCCAGTCCGTGGACCTTCGCCGGCGAGCGGCCGGTGTGGACCAATCCCGGCTGCAGCTTCGAGTCCGGACTGGGAGTGTTCGCCCCCACCAGCCTGAAGTTGATCCCCAGCCTGCGCATAGCCCGGCAAATGCTTGCCAAACGGCCCGACTTCGAGTTGGAGAACCTCTTCACCGAGGACGACGTCGCCCGTCTGCGGGTCACGTCGACGGGAGGCCCGGTCGCCTGCCAGTTCGACGGAGACTACCTCGGCACCCGCGAAACCATGACCTTCCGGGCAATTCCCGACGCGCTCACGGTCGTCGCACCGCCCCACAAAAACCGCCCTGACCTGCGATGACACGGCATGAAAAGAAACCTGGGGAGAAACGCTGGACAGTAGCGGCGCAGTGTAATACACCGGAGAAAGAGCCTGACTAAGAGTTCATTGAAGTGAGATAGCCCACGAGCACACGGACCCTATTGACATCTGTTGAGCCTGTGAAACGATCACAAGGTTGCATGCGGAATTTTACGTAGAGGTTACGGATCCTTTTCTTTATGCACGCTCAACAGCCGAAGAAAATGCCGTGCGTCTTGCTGCGCACTCAGTGAGGAGTTACAAGGTATGGATTGGCGCCACAAAGCGGTCTGTCGCGACGAGGACCCGGAGCTGTTCTTCCCGGTAGGGAACAGTGGCCCGGCGCTCGCGCAGATCGCTGACGCGAAACTGATCTGTAATCGGTGCCCGGTGACGACCGAATGCCTCGCCTGGGCCCTGAACACCGGCCAGGACTCGGGTGTCTGGGGTGGGATGAGCGAAGACGAACGACGCGCACTGAAGCGTCGCAGCGCTCGGACGAAGGCCCGCAGCGGAGTGTGACCCAGGTGCGCACGGCAGTGCGGCCTTGACGATCGTCGGGGCCGCGCTGTTGTGCCCGCTACAGCAGCAACCGCCCCCGACGGCCGATCGGCACCCGTAGCACCACGTCGGTGCCCCGTTCGGGCGCGTCGCGCATGCCCAACGTGCCGTCCAGTTCCGCCGACACCAACGTGCGCACGATCTGCAGCCCGAGGCTGTCGGACTTTTCCAGGCTGAACCCTTCGGGCAGTCCGCGCCCGTTGTCGTTCACCACGACATCAAGCCAGCGCGCCGAGCGCTCGGCCCGAATCGTGACCGACCCCTCCTGCGCCGGGGGATCGAACGCATGCTCGATCGCATTCTGCACGAGCTCGGTGATCACCATGATCAGCGCCGTCGCACGGTCGGAGTCCAGCACGCCGAGGTCACCGACCCGGTTGATCCGGATCGGCCTGTCCACCGATGCCACGTCGTTCATGATCGGCAAAATCCTGTCGATGACCTCGTCGAGGTTGACCTGCTCGTCCACCGACATGGACAGCGCGTCGTGCACCAGCGCGATGGAGGAGACGCGGCGCACCGACTCCATCAGCGCTCCCCGTCCCTCAGCGTTGACCGTCCGGCGGGCCTGCAGCCGCAGCAGCGCCGCCACGGTCTGCAGGTTGTTCTTGACCCGGTGGTGGATTTCCCGGATCGTGGCGTCCTTGGAGATCAAGGCCCGGTCGCGGCGCTTCACCTCGGTGACGTCGCGGATCAGCACCGCTGCCCCCTTGCTGGTGCCCTGCACCAGCAGCGGCAGCGTCCGCAACAGCACCGTGGCGCCACCGGCATCGACCTCCATCCGCATGCTCAGCCCACCGGCCACCAGATCGTGAATGTGCTCGGCCACCTCCTGGGCCTCGAAAGGGTCCGAGATCAGCGGCCGCGTCACTTCGATCAGGTTGCAGCCCTCCAACTTCGTCGTCAGGCCCATCCGGTGGTAGGCCGACAGCGCGTTGGGGCTGGCATAGACGACGACGCCGTCGACGTCCAGACGAATGAAGCCGTCGCCGGCCCGCGGCGTCGAGCGCGACATGGCCACATCGCCCACATCGGGAAAGGTTCCCTCCGCAAGCATCTGTACGAGACTCGTCGCACATTCGCGGTAGGCCGTCTCGAGCTGGCCGGATTTGCGGCGGGCCGCCAAGGTGTTCTGGTGCCTCGTGAGCACCGCGACCACCTGTCCGCCGTACCGGACCGGGGACGCTTCGACGTGCGGCCCCAGCAGTTGCCAGGACGTCTGCGGGCCCCCGCGCGGTTCGCGGACGGTGGCGCCGCAGGCGAAGCTCTCGGCTATCAACGGCATCTTCTCGGCGTCGACGACGCCCGCCACCTCATCGGCATGCATGACCGTCGGCGCGGTGTTCGGCCGGCATTGCGCGACACAGACCAGCATGCCGTCATCGCGGCGAACCCACATCAGGAAGTCGGCGAACGACAGGTCGGCCAGCAGTTGCCACTCCCCCACGACCGCATGCAGATGGTCCACCGCGTTGCCGGGCAGCATCGTGTGTTCGGCGAGCAGATCACCGAGAGTCGACATCACGTGCTCCCGAACCGCCCGGGCCGGTCAATGCGCGGGATCACCGGCTAGCTGATGACGGCGATGAGATCACCGGCCTGAATGACATCGCCCACCGCGACACTCACCTTGCTGACCGTGCCGTCGACCTCAGCCAGGACCGGGATCTCCATCTTCATCGACTCCAGCAGCACGACGATGTCGCCCTTCCCGATCTGGTCACCCTCGTTGACGACGACTTCAAGCACGCTGGCCACGATTTCGGCGCGAACATCCTCCGCCATCTTCACCTCATCCGTTCCGGCCGTCGACGTACGTTGGCTGCCGAGCCAGCGAGCTGCTGTCGCAAGCTCACACATATCGAACCACAACGCCCCCGGGGACCGCGGCGCGCGGGCTGTTGGTCACGCATCGAAGCGCCGTGAGAGACTACGGGGCAACGTTACGGGCGCCGGACGCCCGGTTTTCGACCCGATGACGGAGGTGCCCAGATGGCAAAGCGTGGCCGTAAGAAGCGTGACCGCAAGCACAGCAAGGCCAATCACGGCAAGCGGCCCAACGCCTGAGAGGCGGGATCGCTACTGCATATCCCGGATGATGGTGGTGCGGCGGATCTCCAGCCTGAGCCGCTCCCGCAGGGCGTCCGGAGCCTTCTCGCCCTGGCACTTGGAGGCGATCAGCGCCTTGATCCGCTCCTCGAGCCCATAGTGCTTGAGGCAGCCGGGACACGCGTCGAGATGCTGGCGCAGCCTCGCACGGGTTTCCGGTGTGCACTCGCCGTCGAGCAGAGTCCATACCTCGGCGATCACCTCGAGGCAGCCGAGGCCGCCGTGGGAATCGCTGTCCTCCGCGCGCGGGGAGGCCGAACCGGAACGCTCGCTCGAAGACCGCTGCTCCTGTTCACCGCTTCGCTGTGCATCGTCGCCGGCGCAGCTCATGACGACACCTCCTCGTGCGCCTGTTGACCTCGAGTGAAGCCCCGCTCTTTGGCCACCTCGGCCAGAAGACTCCGCAGCTGACGTCTACCACGGTGCAGCCGTGACATGACGGTGCCGATCGGCGTGCCCATGATCTCGGCGATCTCCTTGTAAGGGAAACCCTCGACGTCGGCGTAGTAGACCGCCATCCGGAATTCTTCCGGCAAAGCTTGCAGAGCCTCTTTGATCTCGGTGTCCGGCAGCGATTCGAGGGCTTCGACCTCGGCAGAACGCAGACCGGTCGAGGAATGCGCGGCGTTGGACGCCAACTGCCGGTCGGTGATCTCCTCGGTGGGGTACTCCGCCGGCTGTCGCTGTCTTTTGCGGTAGCTGTTGATGTAGGTGTTGGTCAAGATGCGGTACAGCCACGCCTTGAGGTTGGTGCCGGCCCGGAACGAGCGAAAACCCGCATAGGCCTTCACCATCGTCTCCTGCAGGAGGTCCTCCGCGTCCGCCGGATTGCGAGTCATGCGCAGCGCACCGCCGTAGAGCTGGTCCAGCAGGGGAATCGCGTCGCGTTCGAACCGCGCGGTCAGTTCTTCGTCGGTCTCCGGTTCGGGCTCGGGAAGCTCCGACAGATTCGCGCCGTCCCGGCCGTCTTCGCCGTCCCGGCCGTCCCGGCCTTCGTCAGAGTCGGCCATCTCGAGTACCCCGGTCCCTTCTGCTGCGGTGTCGCCGGACAAGACCGCAAACGCGCCCAGACTTGCACAAGTGCAAGCCAACCGCCCGGCGCCCAGCGGACTACCCAACAGGCTCGTCGCCGTTGACACCAGATCGATCCTCCCAATCTAAAGGCTGCCACCGACAGTGTCTGCGGGTGATCGCGTGCATCGGAAACCGGGTCGTACAACAGCCCTGACCCGGGAGCTATTTCCGACGGCACGCGCGAGTGCATCGCCGAGGCCCGGTCGGCGCCGTCGCACCGAGAGGTTAGTGTGACGCCATGTCCCTGAACGGCAAGACGATGTTCATCTCCGGCGCCAGTCGCGGCATCGGCCTGGCGATCGCCAAACGCGCTGCACAGGACGGCGCCAACATCGCCCTGGTCGCCAAGACCGCCGAGCCGCACCCCAAGCTGCCAGGCACGGTCTATACCGCGGCCAAGGAACTCGAGGAGGCCGGCGGGCAGGCATTGCCAATCGTCGGGGACGTCCGCGACCCGGAATCCGTCGAATCCGCGGTGGCCAAGACCGTCGAGCAGTTCGGTGGCATCGACATCTGCGTCAACAACGCGTCGGCGATCAACCTGGGGTCGGTCCTCGAGGTGCCGATGAAGCGGTTCGACCTGATGAACGGTATCCAGGTGCGCGGCACCTACGCGGTGTCGCAGGCATGCATCCCGCACATGAAGGGCCGGGAGAACCCCCACATCCTGACGCTGTCGCCGCCCGTGCTGCTGGAGAGCACGTGGCTGAAGCCCACCGCGTACATGATGGCGAAGTTCGGCATGACGCTGTGCGCGCTGGGCATCGCCGAGGAGATGCGCGAAGAAGGGATCGGCTCGAACACGTTGTGGCCGCGCACGCTGGTCGCCACTGCCGCCGTGCAGAACCTGCTCGGCGGTGACGAGGCGATGGGGCGGGCCCGCAAGCCCGAGGTGTACTCCGACGCGGCCTACGTCATCCTCAACAAACCCGCCCGCGAATACACCGGCAACTCGCTGCTGTGCGAGGACGTCCTGATGGAATCCGGTGTCACGGACCTGTCGGTCTACAACTGCGTGCCGGGTGGGGAACTCGGCCTCGACTTCTGGGTCGACGGCGTCAACCCGCCGGGGTACACGGGCCCCTAGCGGGCTCCGGAGGGTTTCTGGCGTGACCCGCGCCGCCACACCGGGCATCGCCGCGTTGGTCGCCGCCGGTGTGGCGCACGACGTCGTGCGCTTCGGGGCCGTCGCCGACCTGCCGGAGGCCGGTGACGTCGACGCCGAGCAGGTCTTCAAGACGTTGATCATCGCGCTGCCGGGCGAATTGGCCGTCGCGGTGCTGCCGGTGTCCGACAAGCTGTCGATGAAGGCCGCGGCGGCCGCGCTGGGCGCGCCCAAGGCCGCCATGGCCGAACCCGTTGTGGCCGAACGGGTCACCGGTTACGTGGTCGGCGGTATCTCCCCGTTCGGTCAGCGCCGGCGGCTGCGCACCGTGGTCGACACCTCGGCGCTGCGCTGGGAGCGGGTGCTGTGCAGTGCGGGCAAGCGCCATTGGGACGTTGCAGTGGCCCCGGCCGACCTCATCCGGTTGACCGGGGCAGTCACCGCCGACATCGCCGTTCAGTAGGTATACGGTCAGTAGGTATACGTTCAGTAGGTATACGGTCAGTAGGTATAGAAGCCCTCGCCGGTCTTGACGCCGAGCTTTCCCGCATCGACATGGGCCCGCAACAGGTCTCGCGCCCGCGTGGGCAGGTATGGGAACTCTGCGGTGTAGTGGTTCTCGATGTCGAGGACGACGTCCAGGCCGACCTGGTCCATCATCTGGAACGGCCCGACCGGAACACGCCAGGTCTCCTTGAACATGCCGTCGACGTCCTCGGGCCGGGCCACGCCTTCGGCGACGACAGCTAGAGACTCGCGCTTGATGGCCGCCCAGATGCGATTGAAGATGAATCCGGTGGACTCCCGGCGCACCTCGAAGGGGCGAAACCCGAACTCGGGCAAAATCGTCAGCAGCGTGTCCAGCACGTCGCGCGCGGTGCGGCCGTCGGACATCAACTCCACCGCGTTGATTTCGGGCGGCATGTAGAAGTGCGTGTTACACAACCGCGTTTTGTCGCGCACCCGTTCGGCCATCAGGCGCGAGGGCAACGACGACGAATTCGTCCCGAAGATGGTGTCCGGCGGCGCGGCCCGGTCGATCTGTCCCCAGATGGCTACCTTGAGGTCGATCTTCTCCGGCACGGATTCGACAGCAAGCCAGGCGCCGTCCAATGCCTCCTCCAGCGAGTCCGCGGCCGTCGCCATACCAGGCTCGCCGAACCCTCTGTCCGACAACAACTTCGGAAGGGAATCGGTCACGTACTGCGTCGCGGACGCGAGCTGCTCGGCGCGCCGGGCGTGAATCCGCACCGTTCCGCCGCGGCCGGCGAACATCAGCGCGATGCGACGACCGAGGGTCCCCGCGCCGATCACCGCGACCGGGCGGCTTTTGACGTCGTCGAATGTGTAAGGGTAAGAGCCAGTCACCCATGCATGGTAGGCGGCTCCCCGCGCGCCGGCGACGGGCACACCGAACCCGTGAAATAACTTGTGTCACTTTGGTTTCAGGAGTCACTGGGCGGCCGGTTTTGTCGGTGGGTGCGCATAGTTTGGCGGTGTGGGTGTTGATCGGGAGGCGTTGAGGGCGGATTTCGACGCCCTGGATGCTGCCCTGGACAAGCTGTTCGGCTATGACTGCGACGCGTTGAGGACCCCGGAATTGTTGGCGTGGCTGGCCCGGGTGGAAAAGCTGCGCCGCCGCCTGCCCGCCCTGGAGCACGCGGTGATCAACACCGTGGCCCGCCAAGCCACCCCCGAAGAA
>NZ_JBMIOP010000119.1:0-6944 GCF_049197365.1 Mycobacterium sp. THU-M104 | reverse complement strand
TCGGTCGACGATCACTAGCGAAGCCAGAAAGGAGAGAGTGATGGCAGATTTCGCACCCACCCACCCCGGCGAGATTCTCTTGACCGAATTTCTCGAGCCGATGGGGATCTCTCAATACCGCGTTGCCAAGGCGATTGATGTGCCGCCGCGGCGTATCAATGAGATCGTCCACGGCAAGCGGGGCATCAGCGCCGACACCGCGCTTCGGCTATCGCGAGCGCTTGGCTTGACCGACATGTTCTTCATCAACATGCAGGCCCATTACGACGCCGAGATCGCACGTGAGCAGCTGGCGAACACGTTGGCACGTATCGGCCGCATCGCATAACACCAAATACCGTGAAGCGATAGGAGGGTCACACCCAGAGACCGACGCCGCTTGGCGACGACGAAGCGTTCCGCTGGCCGTCCGGTAGGGCGTCGGTCTGGGGGCCGGGTGGCGCGGCCAGGTGTAGACGTCGTCGGCGACGGAGGCCAACACGATGCCGCGCCGCCAATTCTGTCGGTGCCATTGCATAAAATCACAACCGTAAGCGATTGGAATCTATGTCCGAGCTTTTACACCCCTTCTTGGAAGCCACCGGCCGCAGGCGCCTGTTTTGCGTCTGAGTTAATGCGGCGGTTTGTCGAGCGGATAGACAGGGCGACGACAACCGGATTATCGGTGTCGTGCGTTACAACCGATGTGAACACAGGGGCGCTGAAGCGACGGACGACGACCACGGCGCACGAAAATCTGAGGGACTGGATCGACCGCGGTGCGACGCCCCCGGCGTGAACGCCGCCTGGGCGGCTACCGCCAGCCTGGCGCGGCATGCGCGAACCGGCGGTCCCACTGGTTGCGTTTGACGTCGTCGGCCGCCGATCGCGTGTCGGCGCCGGCGCATAGCATGGACTGCGCCGTTTGCGGCACGAAAACGTTCACCGAGAGGGGCAGGGTGGCTGATCGCCTCATCGTCAAGGGCGCCCGCGAGCACAATCTGCGTGGCGTCGACCTCGACCTGCCCCGCGACGCGCTCATCGTGTTCACCGGGCTGTCCGGGTCGGGCAAGTCGTCGCTGGCCTTCGACACGATCTTCGCCGAGGGGCAGCGCCGCTACGTCGAGTCGCTGTCGGCCTATGCGCGGCAGTTCCTGGGGCAGATGGACAAGCCGGACGTCGACTTCATCGAGGGGCTGTCCCCGGCGGTGTCGATCGACCAGAAGTCGACCAACCGCAACCCGCGCTCGACGGTCGGGACCATCACCGAGGTCTACGACTATCTGCGGCTGCTCTACGCGCGCGCGGGCACACCGCACTGCCCGGTCTGCGGGGAGCGGATCGCGCGCCAGACCCCGCAGCAGATCGTCGACCAGGTGCTGGCGATGCCCGAGGGCACCCGGTTCCTGGTGCTCGCGCCGGTGGTGCGCACCCGCAAGGGTGAGTTCGCCGACCTGTTCGAGAAGCTGAACGGGCAGGGCTACAGCCGGGTGCGGGTCGACGGCGTCGTGCACCCGCTGACCGACCCGCCCAAGTTGAAGAAACAGGAGAAGCACGACATCGAGGTGGTGGTCGACCGCCTCACCGTCAAGGCCACCGCCAAGCAGCGGCTCACCGACTCCGTGGAGACGGCGCTGAGCCTCGCCGACGGCATCGTGGTGCTGGAGTTCCCCGATGACCGGGCCCACGAGCACGACCGTCCCCGCGAGCAGCGGTTCTCCGAGAAGCTGGCCTGCCCCAACGGGCACGCGCTGGCCGTCGACGACCTGGAGCCGCGCTCGTTCTCGTTCAACTCGCCCTACGGGGCATGCCCCGAGTGCTCGGGCCTGGGCATCCGCAAGGAGGTCGACCCCGACCTGGTGATCCCCGATCCGGACCGCACCCTGGCCGCAGGCGCCGTCGCGCCGTGGTCGAACGGTCACACCGCGGAGTACTTCACCCGGATGATGGCCGGTCTCGGCGAGGAGCTGGGCTTCGACGTCGACACGCCGTGGCGCAAGCTGCCGGCCAAGGCGCGCAAGGCGATCCTGGAGGGCTCCGACCATCAGGTGCACGTGCGCTACCGCAACCGGTACGGGCGGACCCGCTCCTACTACGCCGATTTCGAAGGCGTGCTGGCGTTCCTGCAGCGCAAGATGGCGCAGACGGAATCCGAGCAGATGAAGGAGCGCTACGAGGGCTTCATGCGTGACGTGCCCTGCCCGGAGTGCGGGGGCGCCAGGCTCAAGCCGGAGATCCTGGCGGTGACGCTGGCCGCGGGGGAGCACGGGGAGAAGTCCATCGCCGAGGTCTGCGAGCTGTCGATCTCGGACTGCGCGGACTTCCTGAGCACCCTCACCCTCGGGTCGCGTGAGCAGGCCATCGCCGGACAGGTGCTCAAGGAGATCCAGTCGCGGCTGGGCTTTCTGCTCGACGTCGGGCTGGAGTACCTGTCGCTGTCGCGGGCGGCGGGGACGCTGTCCGGCGGTGAGGCGCAACGGATCCGGCTGGCCACCCAGATCGGGTCCGGCCTGGTGGGGGTCCTCTACGTGCTCGACGAACCGTCGATCGGCCTGCATCAGCGCGACAACCGCCGCCTCATCGAAACCCTGACCCGCCTCAGGGATCTGGGGAACACCCTGATCGTCGTCGAGCACGACGAGGACACCATCGCCCACGCCGACTGGGTCGTCGACATCGGCCCGCGGGCCGGCGAACACGGCGGCCAGATCGTGCACAGCGGAACCTACAGCGAGTTGCTGGCCAACGAGGAGTCGCTGACGGGCGCCTACCTGGCGGGCAAGGAGAGCATCGAGGTTCCCGCCGTGCGCCGGCCCGTCGACCCGCGCCGGCAGTTGACGGTGGTGGGCGCGCGCGAGCACAACCTGCGGGGCATCGACGTGGCATTTCCGCTGGGTGTGCTGACCGCGGTGACCGGCGTGTCGGGGTCGGGCAAGTCCACACTGGTCAACGACATCCTGGCTGCGGTGCTGGCCAACCGGCTCAACGGCGCGCGCCAGGTCCCCGGTCGCCACACCCGGATCACCGGGCTGGACCACCTCGACAAGCTGGTGCGGGTCGACCAGTCGCCGATCGGACGCACCCCGCGGTCCAACCCGGCCACCTACACCGGTGTCTTCGACAAGATCCGCACCCTGTTCGCGGCCACCACCGAGGCCAAGGTCCGCGGCTACCAGCCCGGCCGATTCTCGTTCAACGTCAAGGGCGGCCGCTGCGAGGCGTGCACCGGCGACGGCACCATCAAGATCGAGATGAACTTCCTGCCCGACGTGTACGTGCCGTGCGAGGTGTGCCAGGGCGCCCGCTACAACCGGGAAACCCTCGAGGTGCACTACAAGGGCAAGACAATCGCCGAAGTGCTGGACATGTCGATCGAGGAAGCATGCGAGTTCTTCGAACCGATCAGCGGCATTCACCGCTACCTGCGCACGCTGGTCGACGTCGGGCTGGGATATGTCCGGCTCGGCCAGCCCGCGCCGACGCTGTCCGGCGGCGAGGCGCAGCGCGTCAAGCTGGCCGCCGAACTGCAGAAGCGCTCGACCGGACGGACCGTCTACATCCTCGACGAACCCACCACCGGTTTGCATTTCGACGACATCCGCAAGCTGCTGAACGTCATCAACGGCCTCGTCGACAAAGGCAACACCGTCATCGTCATCGAGCACAACCTGGACGTGATCAAGACCTCGGACTGGATCGTCGACATGGGCCCCGAGGGCGGCTCCGGGGGCGGAACCGTTGTCGCGCAGGGCACGCCGGAGGACGTCGCCGCGGTCCCGGAAAGTTACACCGGCAAGTTCCTCGCCGAGGTCATCGGCCGTGCTCCGGTGCGCGCCCCGCGGCGACCCAGCCGCCGGCGCAAAGTCACGGCGTGACCAATCTTTCCGCGACACATAAACGTCTGCGGCGACACACGGCGTGTCGTCGCAGACGTTTATGTGTCGCGTCGCCGCAGCTGTCGTATCCGGGGCCGGGATCGGTTGATTCGTCGGGCCTGCGTGAGCGCTCGCCGCTAGCGCCGGTGGGTGTTGGAATGCTGGGCCGGGACCACCACTGCAGTGGCGGACGCAGGGGGCAAGGATGTGCGCGCAACCCCCGGCGTGCCCAGTCGACCCGCCAGCCAGGGCAGCGCGGCCGCGAAGGCCCGGCCCGCGAACGGCCAATCGTGCTTACCCGGCTGGGGGACCACCGCGCAGTCGATTCCGTTGGCACGGCCGGACGCACAAAGCGCATAGGCCGCCGCGGTCTGGTTGCCGGGATCGGCGGCCGCTTCCCGCGCGGCGCGACGGACTGCGCCGCTGTCTGCCAGCACGACGTCGCGGCGCGGCGGCGGGCCAACCGAGGAAATCGTGAACCAGCCGGCCACGTCGCGGTACGGCCCGTGCCGCGCGATCACCGTGGTCGGGTCGAATGCCGCCCAGGCGTCGGCATCGCCGCCGAACAGCCTGGCGACGGTCTGGGCCTTGTTGCCGGCGTTCGGGGAGAAGTCGCCGGCAACGTCGAGGAAGGCGCTGAACATCTCGGGATGCATGACGGTCAGGTCCACCGCGCAGGTTCCGCCCATGGACCAGCCCGCGACACCCCATCGAGACCGATCGGGGCTGACACCGAAATTCGCAACCATGTAGGGCACAACATCTTTGGTCAGATGGTCGGCGGCATTTCCGCGAACGCCATTGACGCATTCGGTGTCGTTGTTGAAAGCGCCACCGGAGTCGACGAACACCAACACCGGCGCCTTGCCGTCATGCGCGGCCGCGAAGTCGTCGATCGTCTTGACCGCGTTGCCCGCCCGCATCCAGTCCGCGGGTGTGTTGAACTGCCCCCCGATCATCATCACCGTCGGCAACGGTGGCGGCGGGCTGCTGGAAAACCACTCCGGCGGCAGGTAGACCAGCTCGCCGCGGTGCTTGAAATGGGATGCGTCCGAGGGGATGACCGCCGGCAGCACGGTGCCGTGCGGTGGTCGGGCCCCCTTGTTTGCCATCGCGGTGACGGTGGCCCGGTCGGCCTGATCGGGCAGCGGGCCGGAGATGACCTGGCTCCACGCAGACTGCACCGTCGGGAAGTAGCCAACCCACAGGTTGAGCACCAGCGCCGTGCTGAGCGCACATAGCGGCACGGCTACCAGCGCCACGCCACGCCGCCATCGCCGCGCGCTGCCCCAGCCCAGGATCAGCACGGCCACGGCCATGCCGGTCAACGTGATCCAGAGCCACAGTGCTGAGGGCGCGGGGTCCTCGGAGAGACCGCGGTCAACGATGTACCAGTGTGTGAGATAGGCCGCCACCCCACCGACCAGGACCGCCGCCGGCAGCCACACCGCCCGCCAGCGCCGTGAGCGCCAGCCGACGGCAAGCGTCAGCGTCACCGCGGTTGCCACCTGGATCGTCGTCGGCACCCAGCCATGCATCAACGAGATATGACCGGTGGCGAGCAACCGGTCCGTGGCATCGGTCATCGACGCTGTCACATGGTCCATTGTGAGCCATTGTTAACTCGCCCGGAACATATTCATCCACGTGTCGGACTGGCTGGCAGGTCCGCCTCGGGCTAAGGCGGGCCTAATACCGGTCTAATGCGGCTTTGCCAGCGGGAACGGCAGCGTCTCGCGGATGCTGCGGCCGGTGATCAGCATGACGACGCGGTCGACGCCCATCCCCAGCCCGCCGGTCGGCGGCATCGCATACTCCATGGCCTGCAGGAAGTCCTCGTCGAGCTGCATGGCCTCGGGATCTCCGCCGGCAGCCAGCAGCGACTGCTCCTGCAAGCGGCGCCGCTGCTCGACCGGGTCGGTCAGCTCGCTGTAGGCGGTGCCCAACTCCACCCCCCACGCCACCAGATCCCACCGCTCGGCGACGCCGGCGCGGCTGCGGTGCGGCCGGGTCAACGGCGACACCGACGTCGGGAAATCGGTGTAGAAGGTCGGCGCCTCGGTGTGCTGCTCGACCAGGTGCTCGTAGAGCTCGAGCACCACCGCGCCGGCATCCCAGTGCGGTCGGCAGGGGATGCGCGCAGCGTCGCACAGCTTGCGCAGCGCAGCCAGGGACGTGTCGGGGTCGATGTGTTCTCCGAGCGCTTCGGACACCGCGTCGTGAACTGTTTTCACCGGCCATCTACCGGAGATGTCGACCGGTTCGAGGCCGGCTCCGTGGGCGCCGCCGCGGGGTCGCATCGCGATCTGCTCACCATGGGCTGCTTCGGCGGCATTCTGGATGATTTCGCGGCAGGCGTCGATCCATACCGCGTAGTCGGCATGCGCCTGGTAGGCCTCCAGCAGGGTGAACTCCGGGTTGTGGCTGAAGTCGGCACCTTCGTTGCGGAACGCCCGGCCCATCTCGAACACCCGCTCCATGCCGCCGACGCACAACCGCTTGAGGTAGAGCTCCGGCGCGATGCGCAGGAACAGGTCCATGTCGTAGGCATTGATGTGGGTGACGAACGGACGCGCGGTGGCGCCGCCGTGGACCTGCTGCAGGATTGGGGTCTCGACCTCGATGAATCCTTTGGCGCACAATGTGTCCCGCACCGAGCGCACAATTCTGCTGCGTGCCGTGATCAGCTCGCGTGACTCGGGATTGACCGCCAGGTCGACGTAGCGCGTCCGCACCCGCGCCTCCGGGTCGGTCAAGCCTTTCCACTTGTCGGGCAGGGGCCGTAGGCACTTGCCCACCATCCGCCAGTCGTGTACGAGCAACGAGCGGGTGCCCTTTTTGCTGAAACCCATGTGCCCTGTCACCTCGACCAGGTCGCCGAGGTCGACCGCGCCGGTGAAGTCGGCGTTGCGCCCGCGGCCCAGGCGCGAATTGTCCAGCAGCACTTGGATTTCGCCTGACCAGTCGCGTAGCTGGCAGAAGATGACTCCGCCGTAGTCGCGGATGCGCAGGATCCGTCCCGCCACCGAGATGATCTCCCGGTCGTGCGCGTCGTGCGCGTCGTGCGCGTCGTGCGCGTCGTGCGCGTCG
>NZ_JBMIOP010000114.1:0-13429 GCF_049197365.1 Mycobacterium sp. THU-M104 | reverse complement strand
TGTCGGTGGGTGCGCATAGTTTGACGGTGTGAGTGTTGACCGGGAGGAGCTGGGTGCGGCGTTCGACGCGCTGGATGCCGACCTGGACACGCTGCTGAGGTTCGACTGCGAGGCGTTGAGCACCCCGGAGTTGCTGGCCTGGCTGGGGCGGGTGGAAAAGGTGCGCCGGCGCCTGCCCGCCCTCGAGCATGCGGTGATCAACACCCTGGCCCATCAGGCCAGCGCGGAGGAGTTGGGCGGCAAGCTCTCCCACGCCATCGCCGAGGCCACCTCGATCTCGCGCCCCCAGGCCGCCCGCCGGGTCCGCGAGGCCGCCGACCTAGGCGAGCGACACGGGCTGACCGGCCAACCCCTGCCCCCGGTGTTGGCCGAGACCGCGTTGCGTCAGCGCCAGGGCACGCTCGGACCCGAGCACGTCGCGGTGATCCGCCGCTTCTGCCGCCAGCTGCCCGGCTGGGTCGACCAACCCACCCGCGAACGCGCCGAAGCCGACCTGGCCCGCCACGGCACCCGAATCCGCCCCGAACAACTCAGCGGGCTCGCCGAGCAACTCGACAACGCCCTCAACCCCGACGGCAACTACACCGACGAGGACCGGGCCCGGCGGCGCGGGCTGATCCTGGGCGCCCAGGGCCCCGACAAAATGTCACACCTGAGCGGCTGGATCACCCCCGAACTGCGCGCCACCCTCGAAGCCCTGTGGGCCAAACTCGCCGCCCCGGGCATGTGCAACCCCCTCGACGAGCACCCCTGCATCGACGGCACCCCCACCCAGGACGCCATCGACAAAGATGCCCGCGGGCCCGCCCAACGCCAGCACGACGGCCTGCTCGCCGCACTCCGCGCGATCCTGGCCTCCGGGAAGCTGGGCCAACACAACGGGCTTCCGGCCGCCATCATCGCCACCACCACCCTGGCCGAACTGGAAGCCGCCGCCGGATGCGCCCTGACCGGCGGGGGCACCATCTTGCCCATGAGCGATGTCATCCGCCTGGCCCGCCACGCCCATCACTACCTGGCGATCTTCGACAAAGGCAAAACCCTGGCCCTCTACCACACCAAACGCCTGGCCTCCCCCGCGCAAAGAATCGTGCTCTACGCCAAAGACCGCGGCTGCTCAGCCCCCGGCTGCACCGTGGGCGGCTACTACAGCGAAGTCCACCACGTCACCGACTGGGCCACCTGTCGATGCACCGACATCGACGACCTCACCTTCGCCTGCGGCCCCCACCACCGCCTCCTGCAACCCCGCGGCTGGACCACCCGCAAAAACACCAACGGCGACACCGAATGGATCCCACCCCCACACCTCGACCGCGGCCAACCCCGAAAAAACACCTACTGGCACCCCGAAAAACTTTTGCGCAGAAAGGAAGACGAAGCCGACGAGAATGCGGAGGACGAAAGCTGATCGCGCCCGTCAGCCCGTGGGCTCCCCCGCCCGCCGCAGCAGCATCTGCGCGTGCTTGAGCACCGGCGAGTCGACCATCTGCCCTTCGAAAGCGAACACCCCGCGCTCGCTCTTCGCCGCCGCCAGAACCCTTCGCGCCCAGTCCACCTTGTCCTCGCTGGGACGGTAGGCCTCGCGCACCACCGCAACCTGGGTCGGGTGGATGCAGACGGTCCCGCCGAAACCGACGGCGACGGCGTCGTCGGCCTCCGCCCGCAGGCCGTCGAGGTCGCCGATGTTCAGATGCACGGCGTCCAGCGCGATCCGGTCGAACGCCGACGCCGCGAGCAGCGTCGTCGACCGGACATGCCGCGCGAAGTCGCGGTACCCGCCGTCGGCCCGCCGGCTCGAACTGCCGCCGAGGGCGGCCACCAGATCCTCTGCGCCCCACATCATCGCGACGGTGCCGTCGGCCGCGGCGATCTCGGCGGCGAATACTGCGCCGCACGGCGTCTCGATCAGCGCGACGACGTCGCGGGGCGCCAACGCAGTAACCTGCGCCGCCGATTCGGTCTTGGACAGCATCACCGTGCCGTACGCGGTATCGGCCAGGGCGTCGAGGTCCAGGGCGTGCTCGTCGGTGCCAACCGCGTTGATGCGGACCACGGTGCGCGCGGGGTCCAGCGGGTTGTCGCGCAATGCCTTGCGGGCGGCCGCCTTATCGCCTTGGGCGACGCCGTCTTCGAGGTCGAGGATCACCACGTCGGCGGCGGCGGCGGCCTTCGTGAATCGCTCGGGGCGGTCGGCCGGGCAGAACAGCCATGCCGGGCCGGCGGCGCGCAGGTTCATCAATTTCCCTCCGCAGCGGGCCGCTTCTGTACGAGCGTGGTGCGCACCGCGCGCGCGACGACGTCGCCGTGCTGATTGCGTCCGGTGTGCTCGAGGGTGACGATGCCCTCCCCGGGGCGGCTTTTGGATTCCCGCTTGGCGGTGCACACGGTTTCGGCATAGAGCGTGTCGCCGTGGAAGACGGGTTTGGGGAAGGACACCTCGGAGAAGCCGAGGTTGGCGACGATCGTGCCCAGCGTCAGCTGCGACACCGAGAGACCGACAAGCGTCGAGAGCGTGAACATGGAGTTCACCAGCCGCTCACCCCGGAAACCCGGCTGCTCGGCCGCCCACGCGGCGTCCAGGTGCAGCGACTGGGTGTTCATCGTCAGCGTGGTGAACAGGACGTTGTCGGCCTCGGTCACCGTGCGGCCGGGCCGGTGCAGATAGGTGGTACCGATCTCGAACTCCTCGAACCATAAGCCGCGCTGGACGATCGACTTCCCCGGCCCGCTCACGACAGGCCCAGCGATCGCGAGATGAGCATCAGTTGCACCTCGGTGGTGCCCTCCCCGATCTCGAGGATCTTGCTGTCGCGGTAGTGCCGCGCCACCGGATACTCGTTCATGAAGCCGTACCCGCCGTGGATCTGGGTGGCGTCGCGGGCGTTGTCCATCGCCGCCTCGGACGCGATCATCTTGGCGATCGCCGCCTCCTTCTTGAAGGGCTTGCCGGCCAACATCTTCGCGGCCGCATCGTAATACGCCGTACGCGCGACGTGGGCACGCGCCTCCATCCGCGCGATCTTGAAGCTGATCGCCTGATAGGAGCCGATCGGCTGGCCGAACGACTGGCGCTCCTTGGCGTACTTGACGCTCTCGTCGACGCAGCCCTGCGCCGCGCCGGTGGCCAGGGCGGCGATCGCGATGCGCCCCTCGTCGAGGATGGACAGGAAGTTCGCGTAGCCGGTCCCGCGGGCGCCCAGCAGATTCTCCTGCGGGACCCGGGCGTCGGCGAAGGTCAGCGGGTGGGTGTCCGACGCATTCCAGCCCACCTTGTTGTAGACCGGCTCGACGGTGAATCCCGGTGTACCGCTGGGCACGACAATCGTGGAAATTTCCTTTTTCCCGCTCGCGCCGACCCCGGTGACCGCGGTGACGGTGACCAGCGAGGTGATGTCGGTGCCCGAGTTGGTGATGAACTGCTTATTGCCGTTGATGACCCACTCCCCGCCGTCCAGCCGGGCTGTGGTGCGGGTGGCGCCCGCGTCCGAACCCGCCCCCGGCTCGGTCAGGCCGAAGCCGGCCAGCGCCCGCCCGGCCGTCAGTTCCGGCAGCCACCGCTGCTTCTGCTCCTCGGACCCGAACCGGTAGATCGGCATCGCGCCGAGGCTGACCCCACCCTCGAGCGTGATCGCCACAGACTGGTCGACCTTACCGAGTTCCTCGAGCGCCAGCGACAGGGCGAAGTAGTCGCCGCCCATGCCGCCGTACTCCTCGGGGAACGGCAGGCCGAACAACCCCATCTCGCCCATCTTGGCGACGATCTCGTACGGGAAGCTGTGCTCCTCATCGTGTTTGGCCGACACGGGCGCGACCACGGTCCGCGCGAAATCGGCCACTGTCGCGCGAAGGTCTTCGTACTCCTTGGATAGCATCATGATTCCCGATCCTTGATCCGCGCCAGCACCTGATCGACTTTGACCTGGTCGCCGACGGACACCAGCATCTCGACCCGGCCCGAAACCGGTGCGGGAAGAGAATGTTCCATCTTCATCGCCTCGACGACCACCACCACGTCGCCCTCGGCAACCTCGGCGCCGGAGTCGATCTGGACGGCGATCACGCTGCCCGGCATCGGGCTGAGAACCTCGGCCTGCCGCGCGGTGGCCGCGCGGTGAATCCTGCGCTCCTGCGCCTCGCGCAGCTGCCAGGTGCCGCGCTCGTCGGCGATCCACAGGTGCCGGCCGGACTCGGCCCACCGGTACTCCCGGCGCACCCCATCCAGCGTCACGAACATCCGTGCACCGTTGAGTTCTATTTTCGCAAAACAGCTCTCGCCCTTGCCCACCCGGACCGAGGCGGCGTCCGGCAGCCCCCACACCGACACCGTCTCGGTGCGCAGCGCGGTCTGCATCTCGGTGCGGACCGGTGCCGGGTTCCCGCCCACGCGCCATCCGGTCGGCGCCGCCCAGAGGTCACCGGATGCTCTGTCGGCCAGGCTGCGCTGGCGGTAGAGGCCCCCGGCGGCGAGCACATCGTCGGGGGCGGGCAACGGCGCGAACTGGGCCGCCCGCTCGTCGAGCAGCGCGGTGTCCAGGTCGCCGGCCCGCACCCGCTCGTCGGCCAAGAGGAACCGCAGGAACTCGACGTTGGTCTGCACACCCAAAACAGCGGTCCGCGCCAACGCGCGGTCGAGCGCCGCCAGCGCCGCGTCGCGGTCCGCCCCGTGGGCGATCACCTTGCTCAGCATCGGGTCGTAGTCGCTGCCGACCACGGTGCCCGCCAGCAGCGAGGAGTCCACCCGCACACCGGTGCCGGAGGGTTCGAACACCTGCAGCACCCGGCCACCGATCGGCAGGAAACCCCGGGCCGGGTCCTCGGCGTAGACGCGGGCCTCGATCGCGTGGCCGCTCAGCTCGATGTCGTCCTGGGCGAACGCCAGCTTCTCACCGGCGGCCACCCGCAGCTGCCACTCCACGAGGTCAAGACCGGTCACCGCCTCGGTCACCGGATGCTCCACTTGCAGACGGGTGTTCATCTCCATGAAGAAGAACTCGTCGGGGCGTTCGGCCGAGAGGATGAATTCGACGGTTCCCGCGCCGACGTAGTCGACGCTGCGGGCGGTGTCGCAGGCCGCCGTCCCGATGCGGGCCCGCGTCCGCGGGTCGAGCAGTGGCGAGGGCGCCTCCTCGATGACCTTCTGGTGGCGTCGCTGCAGGCTGCACTCCCGCTCACCGAGGTGGACGACGTTGCCGTGGGTGTCGGCGAGCACCTGGACCTCGATGTGGCGGGGCCGCAGCACGAAGCGCTCCAAGAACAGCGTGTCGTCGCCGAACGAGGAGGCGGCCTCCCGGCGTGCGCTCACCAGTGCGTCGCGCAGCCGGGTCGCGTCGTCGACCAGCCGCATGCCCTTGCCGCCGCCGCCCGCGGACGGTTTGATCAGCACCGGGTAGCCGATCTCCTCGGCGGCCGCGACGAGCTCAGCGTCACCCAGCCCGGGCCTGGCCACACCGGGGATCACCGGCACGGCGAAGGCGGCGACGGTGTTCTTCGCGGTGATCTTGTCGCCCATCACCTCGATCGCCCGGGCCGGCGGCCCCAGGAAAACCACCCCGGCGCGGTCGCAGGCGGCGGCGAAAGCTGCGTTCTCGGAGAGGAACCCGTAACCGGGGTGGATCGCCTGCGCTCCGCTGCGTGCCGCCGCGTCGAGCACCCTGGCGATGTCGAGGTAGCTCTCGCGCGCGGGCGCTGGTCCGAGCCGCACGGCGGTATCGGCCTCGCGCACGTGGCGCGCCGCAGCGTCGGGGTCGCTGTAGACGGCGACCGAGCGGATGCCCAGCCGGCGCAGGGTCCGGATCACCCGCACGGCGATCTCGCCGCGGTTGGCCACCAGCACGGTGTCGAACATTCCCATCACATCCGGAAGACGCCGTAGGAGACGGATTCCAGCGGTGCGTGCACGCACAACGAAAGGGCAAGCCCCACAACCAGTCTGGTATCCGCCGGGTCGATGATGCCGTCATCCCAAAGCCGGGCCGTGGAGTAGTACGGGTTGCCCTGGCCCTCGTACTGCTCGCGGATGGGCGCCTTGAACGCCTCCTCCTCGTCGGCCGACCACGGCGTGCCCGACGCGGCGAGTTGTTCCCCGCGCACGGTCGCCAGCACCGAGGCGGCCTGCTCTCCGCCCATCACCGAGATGCGCGCGTTGGGCCACATCCACAGGAAGCGGGGCGAATACGCCCGGCCGCACATCGAATAGTTGCCCGCGCCGTAGGATCCGCCGATCACGACGGTCAGCTTGGGCACCCGGGCACAGGCCACGGCGGTGACCATCTTGGCGCCGTGCTTGGCGATCCCGCCGGCCTCGTAGTCGCGCCCGACCATGAACCCGGCAATGTTCTGCAGGAACAACAGCGGGATGTTGCGCTTGTCGCAGAGCTCGATGAAATGCGCTCCCTTCAAAGCGGATTCGCCGAACAGCACGCCGTTGTTGGCGACGATCCCTATCGGGTGGCCGTGGATGCGCGCGAAGGCGGTCACCAGGGTCTTGCCGTAATTGGCCTTGAACTCGCTGTAGTGGCTGCCGTCGACCAGCCGGACGATGACCTCGTGGACGTCGTAGGGCACCCGCGGGTCGGGCGGCACGACGTCGTAGAGCTCGGTCTGTGCGTGTTCGGGCTCGACCGGCGCACGGACCTCCCACTGGGCCGGCTCGCGCGGGCCGAACGTGGCCGCGATGTCGCGGACGATTCGCAGCGCGTGCTCGTCGTCGTCGGCGAGGTGATCGGTGACACCGGAGACCCGCGAGTGCAGGTCGCCCCCGCCGAGTTCCTCGGCCGTGACGATCTCGCCGGTGGCGGCCTTCACCAGCGGCGGTCCGCCGAGAAAAATCGTGCCCTGCTCGCGGACGATGACGGCCTCGTCGCTCATCGCCGGCACGTAGGCGCCGCCCGCGGTGCAGGAACCCAGCACCGCGGCCACCTGGGGAATGCCCTTGGCGCTCATGGTGGCCTGGTTGTAGAAGATCCGGCCGAAATGCTCGCGGTCGGGGAACACCTCGTCCTGGCGCGGCAGGAACGCCCCTCCCGAGTCGACCAGGTAGATGCACGGCAGCCGGTTGTGCAGCGCGACTTCCTGCGCGCGCAGGTGCTTCTTGACCGTCATCGGGTAGTACGTGCCGCCCTTGACCGTCGCGTCGTTGGCGACGATCACGCATTCGCGCCCCGACACCCGCCCGATCCCGGTGATGATCCCCGCCCCCGGGGACTCGTCGCCGTACATCCCGTGGGCCGCCAGCGGGGTCAGCTCCAGGAACGGGGTGCCCGGATCGAGCAGGCGGTCGACGCGGTCGCGGGGCAACAGCTTGCCGCGGCTGACGTGGCGTTCCCGGGCACGGTCGTTGCCACCGAGGGCCGCCGCCGCCAGCTTGGCATTCAGCTCCGCGACGAGCCGGCGGTGCTCGTCGGCGAACGAGGGTGCGGTCATCGGGGCGGTCACCGCGCTGGAATCACCAGGTGCGCTGGAAGCACAAGGGGCGGTTGGGTCCTGGCGATGACTTGGTCGACCGACACATCGGGGGCGGTCTCGACCAGGTGCAGGCCGTCCTCGCGGACGTCGATGACCGCGAGCTCGGTGACGATGCGGTTGACGCAGCCGACACCGGTCAGCGGCAGCGTGCAGCGCTCCAGGATCTTCGGGCTGCCGTCCTTGGCAGCGTGCTCCATCATCACGATCACCGTGCGGGCTCCGTGCACGAGGTCCATGGCCCCGCCCATGCCCTTGACCATCTTGCCCGGAATCGTCCAGTTGGCCAGGTCGCCGGTGGCCGAGACCTGCATGGCCCCCAGCACCGCGACGTCGAGGTGTCCGCCGCGGATGATGCCGAACGAAGTCGACGAGCTGAAGAACGCCGCGCCGGGCAGCGTGGTGACCGTCTCCTTGCCCGCGTTGATCAGGTCGGGGTCGAGTTGCTCGCGTGTCGGGTAGGGGCCCACGCCGAGGATGCCGTTCTCCGAATGCAGGACCACGTGCACCCCCTCGGGCACGTGGTTGGGGATCAATGTGGGCATTCCGATGCCGAGGTTGACGTACTGGCCGTCTTCGAATTCCGCCGCCACGCGGGCAGCCATGCCGTCCCTGCTCCAGCTCATCTGACGCCGCTCTCCCCCTCAAGCGGGCGGTACCGCCACCTCATCGCTTCGCTTCGCCTGGTCGCCGGTGCGCTCATGAGCGCACCGTCTCTTTCTCGATCAGCTTGACGGGATCGGGCACGTGCACGACCCGCTGCACGAAGACGCCCGGGGTGTGCACCGCCGCGGGATCGATCTCTCCCGGCTCGACGAGATGTTCGACCTGGGCGATGGTGATCCGCCCGGCCACGGCGCAGTCGGCGTTGAAGTTGGCGGCCGATTCGCGGTACACCAGGTTGCCGTGCCGATCCCCCTTCCAGGCGTGCACCAGTGCGAAGTCGGTGCGGATGGCCCGCTCGAGAACATAGATGACACCGTCGAATTCGCGGGTCTCCTTGGGCGGCGACATCACCGCCACCTGGCCCGAGGCGTCGTAGCGCCAGGGCAGCCCCCCCGCGGCGATCTGGGTGCCGACCCCAGCCGGTGTGTAGAACGCAGGGATTCCCATCCCACCGGCGCGCAGCCGCTCGGCCAGCGTGCCCTGGGGGTTGAGCTCCACCTCGAGTTCGCCGCAGAGGAACTGGCGGGCGAACTCCTTGTTCTCGCCCACATAGGAGGCGGTTGTCCGCCGAATCCTCTTGTGCTGCAAGAGTAGACCCAGTCCGACGCCATCGACGCCGCAGTTGTTCGACACGGTCTCGAGGTCGGTGACCCCGCTGTCGACCAGCGCGGCGATCAGCGCGTCGGGAATGCCACAGACCCCGAATCCGCCGACGGCCAGCGACGACCCCTCCGCGATGTCGACGACCGCCTCCGCAGCGGTAGCCACCACTTTGTCCATGAGCGCAGAGTCTCCTCGCCGTCGGGGGTTGCGAAGATTCAGTTAATTACGATTAACTGACGGCAGAATACCACCACCTCCACCGTCCGTCCAGGCTGCGGCGGGGCCGGTCGGTGGCGGCCGTGAAGGTAATCGATCACCCGCCCGCGGATCTGGCGCCTGTGGACCTTGCCGGTCACGGTCATCGGGAACTTGTCGACCGTTCGTCATCGTCCCCGACCTGGCGATTCCGGCGTAGCATCGTTCCATGATCCCCGCGCTGATCCCCGCGCTGGTTGTCGCGCTGGGCGTTCACGTGGCACCCGCTCCGCTGAGCCCCGCCGTGCCCACTCGAACGTCTCAGACGGGGGACACCACCGCACCATGGATCTCTGGCCCCGGTCCATGCACGGCCACGCAGCCGTGCTTGACCCCGCAGTATTGCCCCGACACGGGGCGGTTCGTCGTCGGGTACCAACCGTGCCCGGCGTTGGTGAACGGCCCGTATGCACCGGGGGGCTTGCAGCCCAACGAGGATTAGACCTCCGGCCGGTTTGGATACCAACCCAGACGCTCGGCGATCTTGATCGTCACCGGCTCGTGCTACGTTAGTGACGATTAACCGGATGGTCGAGTTGTGCACGGGAGGTCCGTCGTGACGGCGTCCGCTCCGGAAAGCCAGACGGGCCATCCCGAGCCGCCGAATCGCCGCAGCCAGTTGAAGTCCGACCGGCGCCTGCAACTCTTGGCGGCCGCCGAACGGCTGTTCGCCGAACGCGGCTTCCTGGCGGTCCGGCTCGACGACATCGGCGCCGCCGCCGGTGTCAGCGGGCCGGCAATTTACCGGCACTTCCCCAACAAGGAGTCGATGCTGGTCGAACTGCTGGTGGGCATCAGCGCCCGACTACTGGCCGGAGCCCGGGCGGTGCGGGCCCGCAACGCCGACGCGGCCGCGGCCCTCGACGGGCTCATCGACTTTCACCTCGACTTCGCATTCGAGGAACCCGACCTGATCCGCATCCAAGACCGTGACCTCGCGCACCTGCCCGAAGCGGCCGCAAAGCAGGTCCGAAAAGCGCAGCGCCAGTATGTGGAGGTCTGGGTCGGCGTGTTGCGCGAACTCAACCCCGAGCTGGCCGAAGCCGATGCCCGGCTGGCGGCCCACGCGGTGTTCGGACTGCTGAACTCGACGCCGCACGCCATGAAGTCTCCCGACAACTCGCGCAACAAACCAGGGCGCGCGGCGAGATCGCGCGCCGTCATGCGCGCCATGACCGTCGCCGCGCTCACAGCGGGAAATCGGTGCCCCTGAATCGGGTGCCCGACGGTGAGCGACCGGTCATGGGTTCGGCCCAGGTACCCTGCAAGCCATGAGGTGGACATGAGCGATCCACGTCGACCCGAACTGTTCAGCCCCCCTCTATCGGGGTCTGAGCCCACCGATCCGCGGGGTCGCTGGTACCCTCCTCCCGTCGACCCGGCCTACGCCGACGAGGCGCCGTTCGCGCCGACCTACGGCATGCCCTATGCCCCATGGGCCCCCGAACTCGACGGGGCCGGCGCGGCCGCACAGGTGCCGGTCTACTGGCAGCAACACGGCCAGCTCCCGCCGGGCGAGGCGCCCCCCGAAGGGATGGGTCCCCCGCCGCCGGGAGGCCCGAAGACGCCGCGCTGGCTGTGGGTCGCCGCCGGGACGGCGGTGCTGCTGGTCGTGGGTCTGGTGGTCGCGCTGGTGCTGGTCAACGGCGCGATCCGGACCCAGACCGCCGTGCCGCCGCTGCCCCCCATGCCCGAGCCGAGCACGTGGGTCCCGACGCCGACCACGGCGCCGCCGACGCGCACCCCCCGGTCACCCCGCCCCGCACCGGTGCCGCCGCCGCTCGAGCCGGAAACCCCCTCCCAAACGACGGGCCCCCCGGCCGCCATGCAGGACGTCGGCTACAACGTCACCGGCGAGGGCCGCGCCCTCAGCGTCATGTACGTCGCCGCCGGCGGCCTCATCCAAACCGAGTTCAACGTCGCGCTGCCGTGGAGCAAGCAGGTAAGTCTGGCCACGTCACCGGTCCGTCCGGCGAACGTCACGATCGTGAACTTCGGCCACGACGTCACTTGCACGGTCACCGTCGACGGGGTTCAGGTCAGCCGACGCGTCGGCATGGGCCTGACAATCTGCGATGCCAGGGGCTGAGCGACACTAAACCTGTTCGGCAAGGACGGGGTTGCCCAGCGGGACACGCACCGCCAGCATCCCGAGCAAGCCCGCGATCAGCACCAGGGCGATGCCCCCGAGACCGGCACGGACGGCTCCGAAGGCGTCGACGAAAATCGAGAACAGCCAGGGCGCCAGGAACGACGCCGCCCGGCCGGTCATCGTGTACAGGCCGAACGCGACGCCCTCGCCGCCGTGCTTGGACAGGTGCAGTAGCAGCGCACGTGACGATGACAGCGACGGACCGACGAACAGGGCGAGCAACAACCCGCACACCCAGAAGGCGTGCGCACCGGACGACGCCATCAGGGCGAGCGCCACGACGATGATCGCCGTCAGTGACCCCAGGATGACCGGCTTGGATCCGATCCGGTGGTCGACGAACCCGCCGGTCACCGCGCCCACCGCGGCCACCACGCTGGCCGCCATGCCGAACACCAGCACGCCCGCCTGCGAGAGCCCGTAGACGTTGACGCCGAGCACGGCACCGAAGCCGAACACCGCCGCCAACCCGTCCCGGAACAACGCGCTGGCCCCCAGGAAATAGACCAGGTTGCGGTCGCGGCGCCATTCGGCGCTCACCTCCGCCCAGAGCTTGCGATAACCGCCCAGCATGCTCGTCGGATGCGAGGCCACCTCACCAGAGTCGGGCAGCTGGTGAGCGACGAACAGCAACGGCAGTGCCAGCACCGCGAACCAGGCCGCGGTCAGCAGCATCGCCGCCCGCACATAGAGCCCGTCATGGACCGGCATGCGCAGCAGCCCGCGCACCGGGCCGGAGCCGGAAATGAAGCCGGTATAGACCAGGAGCAGCAGTACCACGCTGCCGCTGAAGCCTGCGGCCGCACCCAGACCGGAGATGCGCCCCACGGTCTGCGGCGTCGATATCTGCCGCAGCATCGCGTTGTACGGAACGCCGGCCAGATCTCCGCACGCAGCCGTCGCCGACAGCAGCACCAACCCCGCCCAGAGATAGCTGGGGTCGTCGCGAATCAGGAACATCGCGCTGGTCGACGTCACCGCGAGACCGCTCAGGACCGTCAATGTCAGCCTCCGGCGATGCGGGGCTTCCACCCAGACGCCGACGAGTGGCGCCAACGCCGCGATGGTCAACCCCGAGACGGCCAGCGCTCGGCCCAGCCAACTCGCCGGCGACGTACCACCGGACAACCCCGCGCCGACGCTGCCGGTCAAATAGACCGAGAAGACAAAAGTGGCGACGACGGCGTTCATGCCGAGGGCGCCGCAGTCCCATAGCGCCCATGCCGCCACCCGAGACCACAGCGGCCCGCCCGAACGCGACCCCGCTCGATTCATGTCGGCGACTTTATAGTGCATGGGCAATAGTGCATGGGCAATAGTGCATGGGCAGTCGACCCGCCGCGCCAGGCTTCGCCGCGCTGCCTGGCTACCATTGGCGCATGCCGGTACCCGCCCCCAGTCCCGACGCGCGCGCGGTCGTCACCGGATCCTCGCAGAACATCGGTGCGGCGCTGGCCACCGAACTCGCGGCCCGCGGACACAGCCTGATCATCACCGCTCGGCGCGAGGAACTGCTCGACGAACTGGCCGCGCGCCTGTCCGACAGGTACCGGGTCGCCGTCGAGGTGCGGGCGGCCGATCTGGCCGATCCCGCGGACCGGGCGAAGCTGTGCGAAGAGCTCGCCGCGCGTCCGATCTCCATCCTGTGCGCCAACGCCGGGACCGCGACCTTCGGTCCGGTCAAGGACCTCGACCCGGCCGGCGAAAAGGCCCAGGTCCAGCTGAATGCGGTGGCCGTGCACGACCTCACGCTGGCCGTGCTTCCCGGCATGGTGGCGCGCAGGGCCGGCGGCATCTTGGTCTCCGGCTCGGCGGCGGGCAACTCGCCGATTCCCTACAACGCGACGTACGCGGCCACCAAGGCGTTCGCGAACACCTTCAGCGAATCGTTGCGCGGGGAGCTGCGCGGCTCCGGTGTACATGTGACCCTGTTGGCGCCGGGCCCGGTGCGCACCGATCTGCCCGACGACGCCGAGGCCTCGCTGGTGGAAAGACTGGTTCCCGACTTCCTGTGGATCTCCACCGAGCACACAGCCCAGGCCTCGCTGGATGCATTGGAAAGCAACAAGATGCGCATCGTGCCGGGCCTGACGTCCAAGGCCATGTCGGTGGCCAGCGGGTACGCCCCCCGCGCCATCGTCGCGCCCATCGTCGGCCGCTTCTACAAGAAACTCGGCGGCGGCTAGCGAGTGTCGCCCGTAAGTTCGTCGGGGGTTGTTACCAGACGCCGCTGGTGCCGAGTCTGCGCTGGCGGCGTCGAGACTGTGCTCAGCGCTACTTTTTTCGCGT
>NZ_JBMIOP010000092.1:0-8914 GCF_049197365.1 Mycobacterium sp. THU-M104 | reverse complement strand
GCTGCGCGTCAAACACCCGCCGCGCCGAACAGGCATACCCTCGAGCGCACCGAGGCGATGAGCGCGTTCTACAGCCCGGTGACGCCGATCGCCGCCGCGAGAGAGACGTTCGCCGACACCGGCCTGGACGACGTGATCACCATCCTCGAGGGGGATGCGATGGCCACACTGGCCGACCTGGACGGGCCCGTGGACTTCGTCCTGCTCGACGGGTGGAAGAACTTGTACCTGCCGGTGCTCGAACTACTCGAACCGCGCCTGTCCACGGGTGCGCTGGTCGTCGCAGACAACACCGGCGCCGCCGACACCCAGCCCTAGCGGGACCGAGTGCGCGACCCCGCCAACGGCTACGTCAGCTTCAATTTCGGTGTGCGGGAAACCGACAGCATGGAACTGAGCTGCCGCACCTGGTGATTCGTCGCTATTTCAACGACTTCTCGAGCCACGGCGTGAGCCATTGCACCCCTTCGGGGGTGAGGTGGACGCCGTCGCTGCGCACCTTGATCCCGTCGACCTTGGCGGTGTAAACCCCGTCCGGGCAGAGCTTCTCGTTCAGATCGAGGATCTGCACACCGGGGTGCCGGCTCACCGCCTTGCGCAGCATGGTGTTCCACTGGTTGACCCGGTCGGGCTGATCCTCCGGATACAGGCGACCGTCCGGCTTCTCCCCGCCCCGGCTGTAGGGCACGGTGGCAACAACCACGCGAGCGCCGGTGGAGCCGGCGATGTCCAGCGCCCGTTGCAATTCGGCGTTGAGGTAGGAGTCGAACGTCGGGTCGCCGATGTGGGTCCACTGTCCCTCGTTGACGCGGTCCACCGTCTCCCAGCGGCCGATGATCAGCAGTGCCACGTCGGGCTGGTCCTGGCTGACCTGGCGAGACCAGCGCATCGGCCAGCCGTCGCATTCGGCCCGCTGCTGCAGTGTTTCGCCGACGTAGCGGTACGGCGTGCCGCGCACGAGGCTGCAGCCGATGACGGTGTGGTCGAGGAAGGCGAATCCCGGTGTCGGGGGCAGGAAGTGCATCCAGGTCCACCCGATCGAATCGCCGAACACCGAAACGGTGAATGGGCGGTGGAGATCTCGCGGCCTGGGCGCCGGCCGACTCGCGTCGGGCGGCGACGGCGAGACAGCCGCGACCGCCGAGACACCGGGCGGCAGACCGGCCTCGCGCAGCGCGGGTCCGGTGGCCACGGGGACGACCAGCAACGTCACGGCCGCCGCGCTGGCCACCGTCGCCGCGGCGAGCGGCAGCAGCGGCACCCGCGCCGGGCGCCACCGCCGGATCGGTTGCTCGATCAGCCACCACGACGCGGCCGCAACCACGAGGGTGGCCGCGCACCGGACCGCGAACAGCCGCGGCCCGTCCCATCCGGTGCGTTCGCCGTTGAGCGCCAGAAAGATCGGCCAGTGCCACAGGTAGACGCCATAGGAGATGGTGCCCAGCCATACCAGCGGAGGCAGCGCCAGCACCCGGGCGACGGCGCCGCGCTGCTCCAGCGCCACCGGGGCGACCACCAGAACGGCCGCGAGGGCGACCCCGATCAGCAGGCCGTGGCGAAACTCCGCGGCGGCGCCGGTGGCGAAGTGGACCGCGGCCGCCAGTGCGGCCAGACCCAGCAGCGGCAGCATCCGGGCGACCCGACGCCCCCAACGGCTCCGGATCAGGCACCACCCGCGGTTCAGCGACTGCCAGTCCCGCACCAGCAGCGCCGCCGCCGAAGCGCCCACGAGCAGCGCCTGCGCGCGGGTGTCGGTGCCGAAATAGATCCGGTCACGTGTGCCGTCGGAGACGAAGACGACGGCGACCGCCGCCGAGGCGAGCGCACCGGCCGTGGCCAGCAGGAAGGCGGCGAACCGCACCCCGCCCACGGTGGCCCGGGTCGAGCGCCGTCGGGCCCGTGCGGCCAGCAGCAGCGTCACGGCGATGAGCAGCAGCGGCCAGACGAAGTAGTACTGCTCCTCCACGCCCAGGGACCAGGTGTGCTGCAGCGGCGAGGGCGGAGCGCCCTGGGTGAAGTAGTCGGTCTTCTGCGCCACAAACCGCCAGTTCGCCACCCAGCAGAACGCGGCGATCGCGTCGCTGCGCAGCCCGGTCAGCGCCTGGTACGGCAGCAGCTCGCGGGCCGCGGCCACCGTGAGCACCATCAACACCAAAGCGGGCAGTAGCCGTCGCGCACGCCGGATCCAGAAGCCGGTCAGGTCGATTCGCCCCGTGCGCCCGAGCTCGTCCAGCAACAGCGACGTGATCAGGAACCCGCTCAGGACGAAGAAGACGTCGACGCCGATGAACCCGCCGGCCACGCCGGGGACACCGCCGTGACCGATGAGCACCAGCGCGACTGCGACCGCGCGCAGACCGTCCAGGGCGGGAATCCCGCCGCGCCGCTCGGGCCGGTCCCAGACCGCGAGCCGGCCCACCCGGCGCACCGGGGCGACCCACCGGGGCCGCCCAGCGTCGCGAGCCGGCGCGGAAGTCCCGCCCGGCTCAGTGCTTTCTGCTAGCGCGCCCCGACCATCCTGCTGCCCGGCGCCATGGTTGATGCCGATACGTCGCTGCCCCTCCTCGTGATCGCAGACAGCTTAGATTCGCGCCGCGGTGATTCCGGAGATGACACGCGCGGAGTCGGGATGCTTTTCCGGCGCGGGCGCCCGCCGGCGCCACGCACCGCGCCGGGCGGGTGACCTGCTTCGCGACTAGGGTCGAGACCAGGACCGAGTGATCACTCAACGGGAGGCAGTCAATGCGTGGTGTGGTGATGCATGCTCCGGGCGACGTGCGGGTCGAAGACCGCGACGACCCCAAGATCGTCCACCCGACGGACGCGATCATCCGGCTGTCCGCGACGTGTATCTGCGGTTCCGACCTGTGGCCCTACCGCGGCGAGGACGAGGTTCACGACGCGCCCATGGGCCACGAGTACGTCGGGGTGGTCGAAGAGGTCGGCAGCGAGGTGCGCACCGTCAAGCCGGGCCAGTTCGTGGTCGGGTCGTTCGTCTCGTCCGACAACACCTGCGAGATCTGCGCGGCCGGCTACCAGAGTCGCTGCGTGCAGGGCGAGCTGATGGGCAACATCGGCACGCAGGCCCAGTACGCCCGCATCCCCCTGGCCGACGGCACCCTGGTGGCCACCCCCGGGATGCCGCCGGACGCGCTGATCCCCAGCCTGCTGGCCGCCTCCGACGTGCTCGGGACCGGCTGGTTCGCCGCCGTCGCCGCCGACGCCGGCCCCGGCAAGGTCGTCACCGTCGTCGGTGACGGAGCGGTCGGGCTGCTCGGGGTGATGGCCGCCAGACAACTCGGCGCCGAGCGGATCATCGTGATGAGCCGCCACCGCGATCGCCAGGCGCTGGCCCGCGAATTCGGCGCGACCGACGTCGTGGAGGAACGCGGCGACGAGGGCGTCGCCGCGATCAAGGACCTCACCGGTGGCCTCGGCGCCCACAGCGTCATCGAGGCGGTCGGCACCCAGCAGTCGATGATGCAGGCAATCTCGGCGACCCGGCCCGGCGGTCACGTCGGCTTCGTCGGGCTGTCCCACGACGTCAATCTGCCCGGCGACGAGCTGTTCTTCTCGATGGTGCGCCTGCACGGCGGCCTGGCGCCGGTGCGCCGGTTCCTGCCGGAGCTGATCAGGCTGATCTGGAACGGCCAGATCGACCCGGGCAAGGTCTTCGACCTGAGCCTGCCGCTTGCCGACGCCGCTGCCGGGTATCAGGCCATGGACACGCGGCGCGCGGTCAAAGTCCTGCTCACCGTGTGAGGACTCGGTCCTTCACCGCCGGATCCACCGGGATGTCAGCGCGAACTCCGACAGGTACTTGGTGGAACTCCAGCCGCCGTCGACGACGATCGTCTGCCCGTTGATGAAGTTGCCCGCCGGCGAGCACAGGAATGCGACGGCGCCGGCGACGTCGTCGATGCTGCCCAGGCGTTGGTGCGGCGTCATCTCCACGTTGATCTTGCGAAAACGCTCGTCCTGCAGGCGTTTCTCGACCATCGGCGTCTGCGTCACGCCGGGCGCGACGGCGTTGCAGCGGATGCCGGAGGCCCCGTACTGGCAGGCGATGTGGGTGGTCAGCGCGGTCAGCCCGCCCTTGGCCGCCGAGTAGGCGCCGCCGCGCAGCCCGCCGATCACCGCGAAGGTCGACGTGACGTTGATGATCGCCGACCCGGGGGCCATGTGGGGCAGCACGTCGCGCGCGAGCCGGCGTTGTTGATCAGGAAGTCGACGCGGCCCCAGCGGGACACGGCGAGGTCGACGATGCGCCGGGGCGCCTCGTCGCGGGTCAGGTCGACGGCGAACGTAGCGACCCGGTCGGGGTCGCCGACGGCCTGCGCCAGCGCGGCCAGCCGGGTCTCGTCGCGGCCGGTGCCGACGACCGCCATCCCCATGTCGGCGAGTTTGGTGGCGCAGCCCCAGCCGATGCCGCTGCTGGCGCCCGTGACGATCGCGACCTGCATCTCACCCATCCTGTGTGACCTCCGTCAAAGCGGCCCGAATCCGGTGCTTGAGGATCTTTCCGGCGTCGTTCTTCGGCAGGGCGTCCCAGACGACGACCTGTTCGGGCGCCTTGAATTGCGCCACGCCCTTGCTCTGCAGCAGCGCCAGCAGGCTCGCGACGTCGGGGCGCCGGGCGCCCGCCGCCACGATCACCGCGCACGCCCGCTCGCCGGTGCGCTCGTCGGGCAGCCCGACGACCGCGATCTCGGCGATCCCGGGGTGGTCGGCGAGCAGGTCCTCGACCTCCTTGGCCGAGATGTTCTCGCCGTTGCGGATGATGACGTCCTTGGCGCGCCCGGTCACGACGAGGTACCGGTCGTCGACCCAGCGCCCGAGGTCACCGGTGCGGAAGAACCCGGCGTCGTCGAAACAGCCGACCTCGTCCTCGGCGCAGCGGTACCCGAGCAGCATCTGCGGGCCGCGTACGCAGATCTCCCCCTCCCCGGCCGGGGCGGCCGGGTGGGCGGCGAGCTCGACCTCGGCGATGCCGGGCCTGCCGTCGGTGGCCGCGGCGCGGTCGGCGTCGTCGCGCCGGGGCGCGCCCACGGTCGCGACGGGCACTTCCGTGCACCCGTACACCCGGGTGACCACCGCCCGATCGAAATAGCCTGCGGCCCGCCGGATCAGCGACGGTGCCACGGAGGCGCCGCCGCACACGAACACCTTCAGGTCGGGCAGCCGCGTGCCGGCGCGCTCGGCGGCCGACAACAGCTGCTGCAGAAACGGCGTGGCCCCGGCCACGTGGGTGCACCGCTCGGCGTCCATCAGCGCCACCGCCGCCGACGGCGTCGCCGGGGTGAAGCGCTGCCGTCGTGCCCAGCAGCAGCGGGCACTCGAACGCGTAGATCGAGCCGCCGATGTGGGCGATCGGCGACGGCACCAGGAACGAACCGCCCGGGTCGATGCTCCAGTGGTCGCGGAGCTGGCAGATCAGCGCGTGGATCGAATTATGGCTGTGCAGTAAGCCTTTGGGACGGCCGGTGGTGCCCGAGGTGTAGAGCACCAGGTGCGCGGCGTCTGGGTCCAGGGCGGGCAGCCGCGCCTGCCCCGGCCCGGACAGCGCCGCGAAGGGCGTGTGCGCACCGGCCTCGCCGCGCAGCACCACCACCTCGGGCGGTGCGCTCATCGCCGCGGTCACGCGGTCGAGCATCTCCGCGTAGTCGTGACCGCCGAACCGGTGCGGGACGAAGATCAGCGCGGCGCCCGCGTCTTCGAGGATGAAGCGCAGCTCGTGGTCGCGCAGCGACGGCAGGATCGGGTTCACCACCATCCCGGCCAGCGTCGCGCCCAGGTAGACGACGGCGGCTTCGTGCCAGTTCGGCAGCATGAACGACACCACACTGCCCACCGGCGCGCGCTCCAGCAGAGCGGCCGCCAGCCCGGTGGCCCGTACCTGCAGCGTGCCGCAGTCCACCCGTACGCCGTCGTCCACCAGGGCAGTTCGCCCCGGCGAGGTGTGCGCGGCCGCGCGCAGCGCATCGGCGAGTGTGGTGTGCACCCACAGGCCGCGCCGGTAGGCCTCGGCCGCGCGGGCCGGGTCGCGGCGGGCGGGGGTGATCACCGTCGCCGCACCTCAGCCGGCCTGGCCGGTCACCCGGCGCATGGTGATCGCGTAGCGGAACTTCGAGGACAGGTGGGTGTTGATCGTCACCTGGGCGACGTCCCCCTCGGAGGTCCGGTAGGTGCGCCGCATCTGCAACGCCGCCGTGCCCGCCTCGACCCCGAGGCCGTCGGCCTGCTCGGGCGAGAGCAGCACCGCGGCAATCTCCTGGTGCAACTCGGCGACGCTCACCCCGAACAGGTCCTCGATCAGCGGGAAGATCGGCCCGGTGTGGCGCTGCAGCAACCGGCCGACCGCGGCGAAGTCGCGGCTGATGTAGTACTCCGTGCGGCACAGGGGCACCGACGCCCCCTCGGCCCGCCGGAAGCCGCGCATCGACAGCCACTGCGTGCCGGCCGCGAGCCCGGTCCGGGAGGAGAGGTCGTCGTCGATCGTCACCATGGCGTTGGACTCGATGCTCAGCTGAGCCCCGGACGCGAACGCCAGCAGGTCGTCGATCGACATCGCGTCCTGCGCATAGGAACTCGACGCCGGCCGGGGGACGACGCGGGTGCCCGCCCGCGGCCGCGACGCCACCAGGTTGTCCTCACGCAGCCGGCGTATCGCCTCGCGCACGGTGTAGCGGCTGACCGCGAACCGCTCACACAGCTGGTGTTCGGTCGGCAGCTGGGAGCCGACCGGGTACACGCCGTCGACGATCTCCTTGCGCAGCGTACGCGCGATCTGCAGGTAGCGGTGGTCGTTCGGGATGGCCTGCGGCATCAGCGGCCGTCCCGCGGCCGGCGCAGCGCCAGGACGCTGCCGTCGCCGTCGGCCGAGACGAACAGCGTGCCGTCGGGTGCGGCGGCGATGCCGGCGAAGGGGCCCTGCGGTCCGGAGAACGGCGGCATCCCCCTGAGCGGTTTGGGCGCAACCCCGGCGGGCGGGCCGACCGGCAGCCCGGCGGCGATGGTGCGGCGAACCCCGGTGTCCAGGTCGAACGCGATCACCTCCCTGGCCCCCGCGTCGACGATGTAGAGCACGCCGTCGCGCACCGAAAGCCCTTGTGGGCGAAGCAGGTCGGCGACGACGGTGGCGATACCGGACCCGTCGGCCCGGACCACGCGTCCGGCGCCGGATTCGGCCACCAGGCACGCGCCGTCCGGGTCGACGGCGACGCCGGCCGGGTCGCGCAGGCCGGCCGCCAGCACCTCGACGCGGCCCGAGCCCGGTGCCCATGCCAGCACCCGCCCGGTGCCCAGCTCGGCGAACACCACTGTGCCGGGGCCGAGCGCGACACCGTAGAGCTGGTCGAAACCGTCGGCCAGCAGCTCGGTTTCGCTCTCGGTGGGCCGGTAGCGGCTGACCTGGCCGCCCGAGGTCGTCACCACGAACTCGCCCGGACCGCTCGCCACGACGCCGCGCACGAATCCCGGATAGCCGGGGCTGAACAGCATCCCCTCCGCCCGCAGGGACCCGTCGGGCAGCACCGCATGGAAAAAGGTGCCGTCGGCGACGTAGAGCCGCCCGTCGTGCCCCACGGTCAGGTCCAGTGGCCAGTTGAGCCCGCCGGGCAACACCGTGCGCGTCGCGCCGCTCGGCGTTATCTCGGTGATCTCGCCGGTGAAGTTGGACACCAGCACGTTCTCGCCGAGCAGCGTGCAGTTGTCCAGACCCGGCGTCAGCTGGGCCAGCACCCGCCGCTCGCCGCTGCGGGGATCGATGCGCAGCACCTGCCCGCTGGCGACCTGCGTGGAGACGATGTGGCCCCGCGGGTCGAACTTCACCGCGTCGGGAACACCGAGATCGCCGGCGACCCACTGTGGTTCGCCGCCCTCGGGATCGACCCGCCAGATCGCGTTGGCGCCCATCACCGGGAAGTACAGCAGCCCGTCCGGGCCCACCTCCATCGCGTTCGGCGAGGGCACGTTCTCCAGCAGCACGCGGGGTGGGGCGCCGCCGGGGTCGAGTTCGAGCAGGCGCCCACCCTCGCGGCATTCGCCGACGAACAACCGGCCCCGATGGACGGTGATGCCGTTGGCCGACGGGATGTCGTCGCGCAGCACCCGGGTGCGCCCGGCAGTGTCGAGCATGCTCACCCGGCCGTCCATGACCTCGGTGGCGTAGAGGTTGCCGCCGGCGTCGAAGGCGACGTCGTCGGGCGCGACGATGTCGCCGCCCCTGGCGCTGACAGTCGACAGGTGGCCGGTGCCGGGCTCCAGCGCGCTGATCTGGCTGCCGGTCACCTGCGCGATGAAGATGCGGCCGTCCGGGCCGGTGCGCAGGCCGTTGGCGCCGAACACGCGGCTGGGGGCGGTGACCCGCTCGAGTTGCCAGCCTTCCGCGACGTCGATGGGGTGAGGTCCGGCATCGAGGGCGGCATATCGCGATGGCTGCGCCGCGATGGTCATGGTCTGGGCGGGATCCTTCCCTTCGGCCCGCAAGTGCCTGTCCGGCTGGACGTTATCAACTCACACTGGTCCAGACAATAGCTCTCGGCGGGCCGCATCCCGGCCTTGACAGCGGGCCATCGCGATGGGAATAGTATTCTCTAAAAGGTAGAATACGCTATTTTGTCCGGACAAAATGGTGGCGTATCGCGTCGCGGGCGGCAACCGCGTCCGCGGCCGGGGAAAGCGGGTCATGGCGGATCTTTTCGGGCTCGACGGTCGCGTCGTGGTGGTGTCCGGAGCCGGCGGCGGCGGCATCGGCACGGCCGTCACGGAGCTGACCGCGCGCGCGGGGGCCACGGTCATCGCCGTGAGCCGCTCGCAGGAACTCGTCGCGCCCGTCGTGGGTTGGCTTGCGCACCAGTCCTGCTCGGTCAGCGGCGAGATCTTCGTCGCGCTGGCGGGCCGGGTGGCGCGGGCG
>NZ_JBMIOP010000081.1:0-42596 GCF_049197365.1 Mycobacterium sp. THU-M104 | reverse complement strand
GTGCCTTCTATCGGGGTAGAAGCTCGCTATCTAGCATTTTCGCGGGTCAGCGGTCATTGTGTCGTGCACGACAGGTGTTGCGTAGCGCGACACGCACCTTCACCCCGAACCTCCCGCAGCTGTCCTGAATCGCAAGGTAAACGGGCTTCGTCTGGGCATTCGCTGCCACCCCGCGAACTGCGGCCAGCCTCTGAGTGTGGTCACCTGACTTGGCCCCACTTTGGTCGGTGTTCTTCACCAATTTTGGCCCCGGTGGGTTGGTGACCGTTTCCGGCCGGGTGGGGCGGTGTGTCGTCACGAATTTTGGCCCCACCCTCGTTCAGATCGTTCCTGTCGCGCCGTCGTCCCTGGCGGTCGCCAGGGAGGTCGGTCAGGATGCGGTCACGCGTGGAACTGTTCGAGAAGATCAGGAGGGACCGGCGGCTGGAGGGCTTGTCGATCCGTGAGTTGGCGGATCGCCATGGCACCCATCGCCGGACGGTGCGCCAGGCCTTGGCGGATGCGGTGCCGCCGCCGCGCAAGGTCTATCCGGCGCGGCCCCGGCCGGCGATCGATGAGTGGGCGACGGTGATCGACGCGTGGCTGATCGCCGACAAGGACGCTCCGCGCAAGCAGCGCCATACCGCCCGGCGGATCTGGCAGCGTTTGGTCGCTGAGCACGGGGCCACGTGCGCGGAGGTCACGGTGTCGCGTTACGTCGCGCGTCGCCGGGTAGAGCTGGGGCTCGACCACCAGGAGGTGTCGGTCCCGCAAACCCACGAGGCTGGTGCCGAAGCCGAGGTCGACTTCGGCGAGTTCTACGCCACGATCGCCGGGCTGGTGGTCAAGTGCTGGATGTTCGTGATGCGACTGTCGCACTCGGGCAAAGCGTTTCACGTCGCGTTCGCCACCCAGGCCCAAGAGGCGTTCTTGGAGGGCCACGTGTTGGCTTTCGAGTACTTCGGCGGGGTGCCGGCCCGGATCCGGTACGACAACCTCAAACCCGCCGTCATCCGGGTCCTCAAGGGCCGTGACCGTGCCGAATCCGAACGGTTCACCGCGCTGCGCAGCCACTACGGGTTCGACTCGTTCTTCTGCCGTCCCGGGGTGGACGGGGCCCACGAGAAGGGCGGTGTGGAGGGCGAGATCGGCCGTTTCCGGCGCCGCCACCTCGTCCCCGTCCCCGTCGCGGCGTGTCTGGCTGAGCTCAACGAGCTGATCGCGGTCGCCGATCGGCTCGACGACGACCGGGTGATCACCGGCCGCCCGATCACCGTCGGGGCGGCGTTCAGCGCCGAAGCCGGTGCGTTGATGGGATTGCCGGCCGAGGGGTTCGACTGCGCGAGGCTGCTGCATGCGCGGGTCGACAATCGGGCCAGAGTGTCTGTGCGGCAATGCTTCTACTCCGTGCCGGCCCGTTACGCCGGGCGGCGTCTGCCGGTGCGTCTGGCCGCCCGGACCGTCGAGATCTATGACGGTCCCCGGCTGGTGGCCCGCCACGAACGCGCGGCCGGACGCTACGTGGAAGTCCTGTGCCTGGATCACTATCTGGAAGTCCTGGCGACCAAACCCGGGGCGCTGCCCGGGGCGACCGCCCTGGCACAAGCCAAAGCCCGCGGGGTGTTCACCGGCAGCCATCAGTCCTACTGGGATGCCGCTCGCACCGCCCGCGGCGACGCGAAGGGAACCCGCGCCCTGATCACGGTCCTGCTGGCCCACCGCAGCCTGCCGGCCGGCGCGCTGATCACCGCGATGGACCGCGCGGTGGCGTCGGGATGCCTGGACCCCGAAGCGGTGATCATCGATGCCCGCCGCGACACCAGCCCGCTGGCCCCTGTGGCCGCGATCGGCGCCCTGGCCCGATACGACCGGCCCGCACCCTCGCTGACCGACTACGACGACCTGCTGACCGGAAGTGACTCATGACCACCACCACAACCCTGGCGACCGCTGACGCCGCCGCCCAAGCCTCCATCGGTGCCGCCGCCCGCGAACTGCACCTGCCCACGGTGCGTACCGAAGCCGCCCGGCTGGCCGAGATCGCCGACCGGGAACGCCACACCCATCTGCGCTACCTCGCCGAAGTCTTGGCCGCCGAGGTCGACGACCGCACCGAACGGCGCCGCGCACGACGCATCAACGACGCCAAGTTCCCCAGGGTGAAACGGTTGGTGGAGTTCAATATCGACGCCGTACCCTCCATCACCCCAGCCCTGCTGGGACAGCTGGCTGCCGGGCACTACATGGATGCCGGTGAGCCGGTCGTGCTGCTCGGGAACTCCGGAACCGGCAAGTCGCATCTGCTCATCGGTTTGGGGCTGGCAGCCTGCGAGCAGGGCCGCCGAGTCCGCTACGTCACCACCGCACAACTGGTCAACGAACTCGTCGAAGCCGCCGACGAACGCGTCCTGTCTCGGGTCGTGGCCCGCTACGGGCGCCTTGACCTGCTCTGCCTCGATGAACTCGGATACGTCCAAATCGACCCTCGCGGAGCCGAATTGCTCTTCCAGATCATCACCGAACGCGAAGAACGCGCCTCCGTGGCCATCGCCACCAACCTGCCCTTCAGTGAATGGGGCACCGTCTTCCCCGACCCACGCCTGGTCGCTGCCATCGTCGACCGCGTCACCTTCAACGCCCACATCCTCGAGACCGGCACCAAGTCCTACCGACTACGCACCAGCAAGACCGCCAGCCGAGCCAAACGCGCCGACTAGCCAAAACTGGGGCCAAAATTCATGACGACGGTGGGGCCAAATCACTTGACGAAACGCAAGCCTCCACCACAAGTGGCGATACCGAACCAAACCGATCCCATCTCAGCCCACCGTGTAGCGAGCCGGTCGGCCGTCTCAACAAGGGATCCCCCGCGGACACGCGAACCTCTCGCGAGGGTGCGTCCGGTTGGGATTGGACGTGTGTACGTGCGTCCTCCGATCAACACGTTTTACCGTTACTTTAGAGTACGTTTACTTTTCTTATTTTTGAATGTACGGTCGATCGCCAACGGCTGGAGACGACTCTGATTGGCAAACAAGGAAGGGCGAGCCACGTTGGCTGACACGCGATTCGACGAACACCTACCAGCGATCACGGAAAAAGCCCTGCACGGTGATCATGTTGACCGTGATGAGTTGCTGGCCGTGTTAGCCAGCAGCGACGAGGAGCTACTTGATGTAGTCGCGGCCGCCGGGCGGGTGCGGCGAAAGTTCTTCGGGCGTCGCGTCAAGCTCAACTACCTGGTGAATATGAAATCGGGCATATGTCCAGAAGATTGCAGCTACTGCTCCCAGCGGCTGGGGTCGACCGCCGACATCATGAAGTACTCCTGGATCAGCAGCGCTGAAGCCGCTGAACACGCGCAGCAAGCGATCGATGCCGGCGCCAAACGCATCTGCCTGGTTGCCTCCGGCCGCGGACCCGGCGACCGTGACATCGACCGCGTCGCCGATACGGTCGCCGCGATCAAGGACTTCGCCCCGGCGATAGAGGTCTGCGCCTGCCTGGGCATCCTGCAACAAGGCCACGCTGATCGGCTGCGCGACGCCGGCATCGACATCTACAACCACAACCTCAACACCAGCGCCGACAACTACGCGAAGATCTGCTCCACCCACACCTTCGACGACCGGGTGGCCACCATCACCGACGCCAAAACCGCTGGGCTGTCACCGTGCTCGGGCGCTATCTTCGGCATGGGCGAATCCGACGCCGACACCGTCGATGTGGCACTGGCCCTGCGTGCCGTCGACCCGGACTCGGTGCCGATCAACTTTCTGATCCCCTTCAATGGCACCCCGCTAGGCGGGCATTGGGAGCTGACCCCCCAACGCTGCCTGCGCATCCTGGCGATGTTCCGATTCGCCTTCCCCGACGTTGAAGTCCGCGTCGGTGGTGGACGCGAAATCCACCTGCGCAGCCTGCAGCCATTGGCGCTGCACCTCGCCAACTCGATATTCGTGGGTGACTATCTGACCAGCGAAGGACAGCCCGGCCGAACAGATCGAGCGATGATCGCCGACGCCGGCTTCGTGATCGAGGGTGCCGACGAAACCACCCTGCCCGCTCACCGCCACGACCTCGTCGTCACTCGCCACCGCGGCGCGGGCGGCACCGCACCCGCCAACACCTGAAGACGAGAGGTCAACCAGATGCTCAGCGAACGGCAACCACCGCGGCTTCGCGCTGGACGGAGCGCCCGAGCACCCCAACTGCTGCCGATATCCGATGCTGAGGCCGCATACCGCCTCGTCCACCGACGCGTCGATGCGCTGCTGCGTGGCCGCGCTGACGTCGCCGAACTGACCGTGCCCGCCTGCCCCGACTGGACCGTCCATCAGACCGTTGCCCACCTGACCGGCATCGCCCAGGATATCGCCACCGGCAATCTCGACGATGTAGGCAGCCAGGCGTGGACCCAGGCTCAAGTCGAGCGGCTCGATGGGCTCAGCATCGACGAGCTGCTCGACCTGTGGGCGCAGTCGATCGACCCGCTCGCCGCACAGCTCACCCTGGGCCCGAAACTCGCCGCCGGGCAGCTTGTTTTCGACGCGCTCACCCACGAACACGACATCCGCGGTTCTCTGGGCGAGGCTGGCTGCCGCGTCGGCGATCTCAGCTACCAGGTCGCGCTGGGATTCTTGGCCACGATGTTTGATCTGGCCTTCCGCCACACCGGACAGGCTGCGATGCGGCTGACCACCCCGTCGATTGGAACCGTGCAACTGGGTGATCCTGACGCCGCGGCGGATCTGCTGGCCATCGGACTCTCCGACTTCGACGCGCTGCGCGCCTTCGGCGGACGACGCAGTGTGCGGCAACTGTCAGCGCTGCCGTGGCACGGAGATCCACCGAATCCGCCGCCGGCCGCCAGAAACCACGCCATACGACCGCCAAACAACGACCTCATCGAATGATGCGGTCACACCTACGGATGTGGCTGACGGGGCGTGTAACGGTTACCGATGGTGATCCGTACACATCCGTGGCCTCGGCATTGCCGCGGGTCCGGTGTGATAGAGGAGTGGTTCAGCGGGTGAGGAATGTTTTGATCTGCGTGGCGACGTGTTCGGGTTGGTCGAGCATGACGAGGACGTAGGCGTCGTCAACGAACCGCAGTTGCGCGTTGGGTAGCAGCGCACCCAGCCGTTGGGCGTGCGTGGCGGGCATCAGCGGGTTGTGACTCCACAAAATCAGCGCCGGGCGGTCGAACTCAGCCAGCCGGTTGGTGGACCGGACGAGATTGTCACCGTCGAGCGGGGTCCGACAGTATTTCGCCAGGTCACCCCGAATCCGGTTGTCACGCAGGGCGTGAGCCAGCCAGGCATCGACAAGCTGCTGGGAGACAGGCCTTTTCGCCATCATCCCGAAGACCGGCCGTTGTCGCCGTAGCCAACCCACCTGCAGCATCCGCAACGACATCCTCAGACTGAGGTCGTTGCGGGCCGCGACCACGGCGAGCCTGCCCGGGATTCCCGGTGGAAAGTTATCGAACGCTTCACACGGGCAGATGACCAACCGGCCCACCCGCTTGTCGCGGCCGACATCGGTGAGAAACAACGGCCCGCCCCAATCGGCAACCACCAGGGTGACAGCGGACAAGTCCAATGCGTCAATGAAGTCGGCCACGATGCCGACTATCCCCGCCATGCTCAGGTCAGCGTCGGGACGCATCGGGATGCGGTGCCCGCCCAACGGCAGCACCGGTAGCAGGTAACGGAAGCCGTTTGGTAGCAGCGGCAGCGTGTCGTTCCACAGCGTGTCGTTCATCAGCAGGCCATGCAGCAACACAACCGGTGGACCATCCGATGTGCCCTCGTCGCGGTATTCGATGGTCCCGGCAGCAACGTCGATGGACTTCATCGACTCAACTTCCATTAGAGCAGGTGTTCTAGAGCGATTGGTCTAGTCTCGCAGTCGGGAGGTGGTGATGGCAAGGTCTACCCGAGAGGTGATCCTGACCGCAGCGGCCGAACTGATGCGTCGCAAAGGCTACGGGGCGGTCGCCGTGAAAGACATTGTGGCCGCATCCGGCGCTCCAATCGGGTCGTTGTACCACCATTTCCGCGGTGGTAAAGTGCAGATCGCGCGTGAGGCGTTGAGCAATGCCGGGGCCGCGTACGCGCTATTGGTCCCGTCGATCGTTGACATCTACACCGATCTGGGTGAGGCGATCGAGGCGGTGTTCACCCAAGCCGCTGAGGACATGACCGCGACTGGCTTTGCCAACATGTGCCCAGTCGCCAGCGTCGCCGCTGAAGTGGCCGACACCGTCGAAGAGTTACGCGAAGATAGCGTCCCGCGGATTGGTGGACTTCGGATCTGGCGTGGTTCACGCGTTGTGATCAGCGAGTCATGTTGAAAGCTAGGTGATTTGGTGTTGTTTCGCAAGTGCTGCCGCGGCGTGTTTCTTGTCGATGACGGCCCGTAGTTCGTCCATGGAGACATCGGAGAGGTAGCGGCGGGTGACTTGCCATTCGTCGTGGGCTTCGATGACCACCGCGGTGGCCAGGCGCAGGAACGCCGCGGGGTTGGGGAAGATCTCCACGACATCGGCGCGGCGCTTGATCTCCTTGTTGAGCCGTTCGATCGGATTGTTCGACCAGATCTTCTGCCAGTGCGCCTTCGGGAATGCGGTGAACGCCAGCACGTCGGTCTTGGCGTCGCCCATCATGGCGGCCGCCTTCGGGAAGCTGCCCGCCAGGGTGTCGGCGACGCGGTCCCATTGGGCGGCGACGTCGGCGGGGTCGGTGTGAGCGAAGATGGTCTTGACGGCCGCGGTCACCGCCGGGGCGTGTTTGGCCGATACCGCGGTGTGCAGATTGCGCATGAAGTGCACCCGGCAGCGCTGCCACGAAGAGTTGGTGAACTGTTGTGCCACAGCGGCTTTGAGTCCGGCGTGCGCATCGGAGATGACTAGGTGCACCCCCGAGAGTCCACGGGCGCGCAGGGAGGCCAGGAACTCGCGCCAGAACTCGTAGGACTCGCTGTCACCAACAGCGGTGCCCAGCACTTCGCGGGTGCCGTCGATGGATACCCCGGTGGCCACCACCAGGGCCTGGGAGACCACGTGCGCCCCGACGCGGACCTTGCAGAAGGTGGCGTCGCAGAACACGTAGGGAAACTCGGTGTGGGCCAGGCTACGGGTGCGAAACGCCTCGATCTCGTTGTCCAGGCCCGCGCAGATGCGCGAGACCTCGGATTTGGACACCCCGGCCTGCACGCCCATCGCGGCGACCAGGTCATCGACACTGCGGGTCGACACCCCGTGCACGTAGGCCTCCATGATCACCGCGTGCAACGCGCGGTCGATACGGCGGCGCCGCTCCAACAGCGACGGGAAGAACGACCCGGCCCGCAGCTTGGGGATCTGCACCTCGACGTCGCCGGCGGTCGTGGATACCGTCTTGGGCCGGTGCCCATTGCGGTGCGTGCCGCGTCCGCCGGTGCGTTCGTAGCGGCCGGCGCCGATCGCCTCGGTGGCCTCGGCCTCGATTAGCGCCTGCAGCCCGACGCGGATCAGCTCGGCGAACACCGCCCCGGCATCAGCGGACTTCAGCGCATCGAGCTGAGCGAGCAAGGCAGACTGGTCTTGGGTCATCGTGTGGTGTGTCCTTTTCGTGAGTCACTTTGGTAGGTAACTCACTGACCACTACGCGATGGCCCACCCCAACACCGTCAACGACACACCCGGCACATCAGCCCCAGGCCCGAAACCCCACCACCCCAGGGGACCTACCCTACGCGAAACCGCGGCAACGGTGTTCACCGCTTGGTTCGACGGCGGCACAGCCTACTTCGACCACCGCGGCTTGCCACACGTCACGGCCCGAGAACTGACAGTGGCTCTCGTCACCGCCCTGGAGGGGGCTTTCATCCTGGCCCGTACGTTGCGAGACAGCGAACCGCTACTTGTATCCGGACGAGCGTTGAGTAGGCAGTACCGCGGCATCAGACTGCAACCGCTCGACACTGCAAGTTCCGGTTTGCCGCAGCCCAGCCGCCACCCTTGAACAAGAAACAGGCTGTGTCCGCAGCCGATCGGCAATCGTTACAACCTTCGGGGCTGGACATGTCGTTGGCCGGTTCGGTCAGTCAAATGTTTATGTGATCTTTGTATGGGGCGTCGGGTGGGATCTGTAGGACCTCGATCAGCTCGGATGCGCAGAGTTGGTCGACGAGTTCGTGGGCGCCACCGATGAACGTGGAGTCGTCGTCGATCTCGGTTGCCACACACCAGGCGTGGTCGGCTGGCCAGAAGAAGCTCGGTGACTGGGCGATGAAAAAGTCCTCGTTGACCCAGTATCCGATCCGCGCGGCGGCACCGATGTCATCTTCGAATAGGTAGTAGTTGCGATCGGGCGGCAGTGAGAAAGTGGGACCGCTTACGTCGAGTTGCCATTCGGTCGGCGCGGGCTCGGGCCGATGAACGTCTTCTGGTATTAGCCCGTCGGGGGCGTAGTAGGAGGTCACCGAAGACGGCAATGTCATGAATCCCGTGCTGTGGGACTGTTCATGTAGCCAGCCCCAGCCCTCCCAGACCGCGAAGTAGCAGACCTGTGGGGTAGTGGTGTGGCGAGCCAGTGTTGTGCACAGTGCATCGAGTGCCCAGGAAGCCAGCTCTCCCGTGGACGGGTCTTGTGGCAGGCCGGATTGGGTTTGTTGCCAATTTTGCCGATCCTGCGCGCTGATCGGCGGCGGCGAGCCGATTATCTGCTCCCGATCAATAGGGCGACCGGCGGCAAGCGCAGTAGCTGCGTTCGTTGCCGCCCCGACCATCCAGCCGATCAGCTCTGAGATAACCGGGTCGTCGGGTGGCTGACCGCGCTTTCGTTGCCCCTGCGCGTTCGGTGAGGACGGGGAACTGATCTTTTCCCACTGCGCCGACGCGTGCAGGGTGCGATCGTTGGCCCGGGCTATCGCCGCCCAGTTCCACGAGCCGGGATGATCGTCGAGGGGATGCAACAGCCGCGCGTAGGCCTCAAAACCCCCGCCGACCCTGCCCTCCGGCCAGTGCAGATCGTCAAACAGGTCCACGCGTTCAATCAACCACTGAGCCGGCTCGGCTGAGACGGCACGTCGCGGCGGCCGGTGATCGTGATCCACCCTGTCCCCCATCCCGCGGCCAATAGCAACGCGAGCCTGTTCGACGCATCCAGCGGGTCAGCAATGGTCGTCGCTGACAACAACACCGGTGCCGAAGCGTTGGAAGTGCCAATATTTTAGAGGTGATCGGCGGGGGTGTGTCGGGCAGGGTAGCCGCGAACACGTACGCACGTCGATCGATCAACGAACACTCCCCGCTCCGCTAGCCTTTGCGGGTGATTAACGAGGATCAGCAGCGTCTGGTTGACACCAATGGTGTCCAGTTGCGGGTCATCGAAGCCGGTGATCGCGGTGCCCCGACGGTGATCCTGGCGCACGGCTTTCCTAGGCTCGGCTACTCGTGGCGCCACATCGTTCCCGCGCTGGTGGACGCCGGCTATCACGTGCTCGCCCCGGATCAGCGCGGGTACGGCGGATCGTCTCGTCCAGAAGGCATCGATGACTATGACATCACTGCACTCACTGCGGATCTGGTCGGTCTGCTCGACGACACCGGCGCAAGGCGTGCGGTCTGGGTCGGCCAAGACTTGGGTGGCATGGTGGTGTGGGCGGCAGCGCATCTGCACCCGGATCGAGTCGCCGGGATCGTCGGGCTGAATTTTCCGCCGGTTCCCCGGGGAAAGCTGCCCCCAACCCAGGCGTACCGCAAGATGGTCGGCGACAGCTTCCTGTACATGCTCTACTTCCAGCAGCCCGGGATCGCCGACGCCGAACTCGACGCAGATCCCGCCCGAACGCTGCGCCGGATGATCAGCTTCGACCTGCAATCACTCACCGACCCTGACGTTGCGATTCGGATGACCACCCCCGGGCCGATCGGCTTCATCGACCGCCTTCCCGAGCCCGGCGAGCCACCCAACTGGCTCAGTGCCAGCGAGTTCGACTACTACGTAACCGAATTCACCCGCACCGGGTTCACCGGCGGGCTCAACTGGTACCGCAACTTCGACCGCAACTGGCAGATCCTCGCCGAACCGCCGGCACCCACTGTCGTGGTGCCGGCGCTGGTCATCGTCGGAACCAACGACCCGACACAGGGCTTCACTCCCCGCCACCGGGCCACCGAGGTGGCCACCGGCCCTTACCGCGAGGTCGCCCTGGACGGCGCGGGCCACTGGCTGCAGGAGGAACGCGCCGACGAGGTCAACGCAGAACTCCTACGATTCCTAGCCGACTTAAAGTGGGGCTGATCGCTCGACGCATGCGGCTGTCCGGATAGCGATCTCGACGAAGACGGGGTCCATACGATGGGGGCGGCCGTTTGGGTGTCATACGGACGGATGTTCGCCGGCGTGAACCTCTACCACTTCACCGGCGGGCCCTGTGCCGAACTGGTCGCCCCCGGCGCGGCTCGCGCCGGGGGCGACCACGAGATCACGACGATCATCGCCGTCGGCAATCACAGCCGTGGCCCATTTCGGGCCTCTGCGGGGCCTGCCGGGGCGATCCCGCCGACCTCGGCCAGCGTTGCCATCGTGGTGGATACAGAGCTCGTGGACGCGACCGACCTCGACGCCCTGGACCGCGCAACACAGGCGTTTTCCCAGCTTCTCAGATCACTAGAGCCCGCCACCATGCAGCGGCGAACCGATTGCGGTGACTGGACGGTCAACGATGTCGCCAATCATGTCTGCGGCGGAGTGGAAATCCCCTGAAAGCGTGGAGGCATGCACTATGAGGGATAGGCATGTCAGAGAAACGCAGGAAGTTCGACCAGGAGTTCCGTGAGGGGGCGGTACGGATTGTCCGGGATACCGGTAAGCCGATCGCCCAGGTGGCCCGCGACCTCGGGGTCCACGCGGGCACCTTGGGTAATTGGGTGTCCAAAGACCGAGCGGAACGCGAAGGTACGCAAGGGCTTTCGACCGGTGATTTCGACGAGTTGAAGCGACTGCGCTCGATCTTGCAGGCAGAGCGTGAACACGGATACTTCGCCAGCAGCCCGCCAGCAGATCCACTCGCTCCCGCGCCGATACGACTCTTGGCTCTCACCGGACGGGCCACGTCCTAACCTGAACCAGGCGCACCCACCCCGCCGGCCCCACAACCCAATCCAGCTGTCACCAGGCATCCCGTTTCCGCTTACTGCAGGGTGAACACTGAATCGACTCGCTGCGACATCTGTCTATGCTCATCTGGTGCTGGGCGAGTTGAACGCAATGCTGGATCGGTTGTACGCCAGCAGTGTCGAGCAGGAAAAAGACATCGCAGATTTCTTTGCCGGGCGCGCCGGCGCGGGATCGAAAGGTTGGGGCACCCTCGACGAGGACAGCACGCAGTTCTTGGCTGACAAGCTCGTCGCGCTCGACCGGGACAAAGCGTTGTTCTGCCATCAACTCTGTGTCGCGTTGCGCGCCCGACGGGTCGTGGAAGCCGGTACCTCCCATGGCGTCTCGACGCTGCAACTTGCTCACGCAGTCCAGCTCGTCGCTGCTCGCGAGCACAATCCTGGTGTCGTGATCGCCACCGAGTACGAACCGAACAAAGCAGCTATCGCCAGACGCAACCTCGACGCCGCGAACCTGGCTGATGTCGTCGACCTCCGCGAAGGTGACTTTCGCCAAACCCTGCAAGTCATCGAGGGCCCGGTCGATTTCGCGCTCATCGACACTTGGATCGAGATGGCCAGACCAGCGCTCGAACTGATCACCCCACACCTACGACCGGGAGCAATCGTCATCGCCGACAACACGACCACCTACGCCGACGGCTACGCCGACTACTTCGCGTTCATCAACGATCCAGCCAACGGCCTCGTTACCCAGACGCTTCCGTTCGCCGGTGGCCTGGAACTAACCGTCAAGCAATAGCCCCACGCCGCAAACGGCGGATCCACAACTTTTGACAACGGCCGAGGACGGCGGTTCCGTTCTCGATGGTGGGAGAAATCCAAGTCGCGTCCCAGCGTGGTTGGGGAGCACGACGCAGAGGTACGTGTGGCGCACCCCGTCGCTTGAATAACCGCAACCAGATCATCGGCCATCGCGGCGACATCGTGATGCGCTGGGCCATCAGAGCACCCACTGCCGGCGCGGTCGTAAGTCAGCACAGTCGCAAACGAGGCAAGGCGCTTCTCCAGGACACCGTAGGCGCCCGTGCTGCCTTCACCAGCACCAACCATGCCACCGGCCTCAAGCACGATCGTTGGGCAACTGTCCCGCACGCGGACACACACCGCGCGATCACAGATCGGTGACCGGTCACCGGTCACGGAATTCAGTAGCCGGACAGGAGGGCTTGGAGGCGCGCAAGCAGCGGCTGAGCCATGTGGCTGCGAAATCGGCCCCGCTGGTCGGGTCGGCGTCCCCAGATGATCAGCGTCCGTGCCGCGGCGTCGACCTCGGCGTAGGGCTCATCGGTGTCATCATCGGCCAACTGCAGAGCGGCCTGGCCGGATTGCACCACCACCCGTACGTCGCGGGCGCCGTCGGCCCGCAGGCGAACGTGAAAGTCCTCTCCGGCTGCCGGATCTTGTTGGGAGCCTCTCAATACGAGCATCGGACCGAGGACGCTGACGGCGTGTTCGGTCAGCGCGGGCTGGGCCAGTAGGTGGCGAGTGATGTCGTCGTCGCCGGCGAAATCCCAGCGATGGACGGCGAACTCACTGCGCATGTGCGGGACGAACTTCGCCACCGGCATCTGGCGTCCGGTCCAGGGAATGACCGCGTCAGGCTCCTGGGTCAGCACCTCATCGATGACGGATCGCAGCTTGTCTTCCTCGACCTCCAGACGCTTGCGAAGGGCCGAATCGTCCATGGCCCGGAAGGGGGCCTCGCGAACCTCGAAACTCTGGGTATCCGGTATCGGCTCGCCGCGGAGATAAGCCTCGAGATGCCGGGTGATCTCGGCCGCGCCGCCGGCCAGATGAGCGACGATCTCGTGGACGGTCCAGCCATCACAGGCGGTCACCACCTCAGGTGCGGTGTTGTGGAGGGCGTCAAGGAATGCCTCAAGCTCCTGGCTCCGTTCGCTCAGCGTGCCCATGATGTTCTTCGAACCTCCTCTGGTGTCTATCGCCGCCTCCACGCTAGGACCGAGAAAGTTCGACGGTCGTCGAAGTGAGCGCCGATATGCTGACGGTGTGGCCGATGCCCTTTCCTTCAACGCGCGGGCAGGGACCGCAGACAGGCCGGCGGGGTTCGGTGGGGATGCTGACATCGCAGCGGTGGGAGCTTTGCTGGCAGACCGGAGCCGCTGCCGAGTCCTTCTGGCTCTCGACGACGGGCGGGCGCTGCCAGCCAGCCGGCTGGCGGCTGAGGCCGGCGTTACCCCTGCCACCATCAGCAGCCACCTCGGCAAGCTTGTCGCCGCTGGCCTGATGAAAGTCGAGTGTTACGGGCGCAACCGCTACTACCGCCTTGCTGGCTCCGACGTCGGCCGGCTCATCGAGAACCTCACCCGACTCGCACCGGCTCAGCCGATCCGGTCGCTTCGCCAGGGCACCCGCGCCAACGCGCTGCGCGAAGCGCGCATCTGCTACGACCATCTAGCGGGCCGCCTCGCCGTCGCACTCATGCGCGTCATGCTTGAGCGAGAACAGATTAGCGGCGGCGACGGGATCTTCGACCCAGATCGGGCCGAGCATGACAAACGCACCGGTTATGGCCACGACGTCCACTACTGGCTCACCGCTCACGGGTACAGCTTCCTCACCGACTTCGGGGTGGCACTACCGCACCGCCCAGTCATCCGCTACTGCGTCGACTGGAGTGAACAGCGCCACCATCTCGCCGGTGCCGTCGGCCGCAGCCTGCTCAATCGGCTCCTGGAGCTCAACTGGATCTCCCGGTCGGGGACCGACCGCGCAGTGCGCGTCACCGCCACCGGCCGCGCCGGCTTCGGCCACTGGTTCGACTTTGCAGACTTCTGAGCTGGGAACCCAAAGATGCGTCCGCAGCCGAACCCCAACCGGACACCGGTCGCCGGAACCACCCGAACCGGCCGCCAACCCTCTGACCGCGCACATCGCTGAGCTGCGGCTTCTCAGTTGCCCGGTACGAATTGATTCTCAATGAGCTCCTGCTATCCGTGACACGCTCAGGGCGGTAGCGATCAGGTCTGTCGCCCGAGTTCCGCCGGCCGCATGCTGACGGATAAGCGAGGAATCTGGCCGTGCTTTTACACCGACTTTCGGACGCGACCTGATCGAGTCAGTGGTCGTCCAATTTGTCCGCTCGATCTCTGTGCTATTGCCGGCGCCGGTTGATGTCAGCCATGAGCTGTCGGTGTGCTTCTCGGGCTGCGGCGAGTTCGTCGTCGCGTTCCTCGAGTAGGTGCTTCATGTCGAGAAATTGCTGTTCGAGTTGGACGATCTTGGTCTCGAGGCCCGCGTGGTCTTGCCCTGCGCCGAGACCGGTGCGGTGAAATGCTTGCTCACCTAGGTATTCGGACAGGTGGCGTTCTAGATCGGCTATTTGGTTGGCGAGCCGCCGGTTGGTTTCCCGCAGGTTGAGGTTGTCAGCCTCCAGCGATCGGCGGGAGACGACTCCGGATCGCTCGCTCGACAATGCGGGTGGTTGGTCTGCTGCTTTGAAGACCTCTGCGCGGAGGTCGGGGTGTCGGTGGATGAAGGATCTGTGCACGCGGGCGGCGCGCGCTACAGAGGAGATCGAGATTTCAGAACTGTCGTCGACCAGTGCCTCCAATGCTTGGACCACACGCTGGCGGCGTTGGTCAACGTCGCGGCGGCGCGCGTCGGCCAAGGCGGTAGATGTCATGCGTTACTCCCTATGTCGCGGGTATGGCTGGCATGCCGAGGTTGACGGTCTGTCGGGCAGCGCGGACGACGTTGACCGCATCCTGGATGGTCTTCCGATCCTCCGGTGTGAGGTCGTCGAGGTCGTGTTCGATTCGCCTTATCAGCGAACGTAGTTGGGTGATCTCCTCGTCGGCGGGTAGCGCCTTTGCCCGTGCCCAATCCTGGATATCCGTGGCGGCGAGAAGACGTTCCCGGTCGGCGAGCAATTGTTGCAGGTAAGACTTGAGGTCGGGCAGGTAGGAGGGATCGCTTCGGAAGTGTCCGCACCCGATGCAGGTGAATTTGTAGGGACATGCGTGACCACCGGCCTTCACATTGGATGGTTCGGTGCAGATGCCGAACGGCACCGCGACCTGCCCTACCCGCATTCGGGTGTGTTCGTCTGCGAGGAGCCCAGCCACCGCCGTCAGGACCGGTCGGCCTTGACCGTCGAACTGGTGCCGCGAGACGTCTTCGATGGCGCTGCGTACCCGCTTCTCGGTGACCCGGTAGTACGCCAACGTCGTTTGCATCGAGTCGTGAGCCATCAGGTCGCGAAGGACGTCGGGAGGAGTGCCGTTGTCAGCGTGACGTTGCGCAAAACAGTGCCGATAGGAGTAGGGGACGATCGATGCCGGGTCCACGAGCGTGCAATCGGTATCGGTGAGCTGATCGGCGATGCCGTTGATGAACTCGCGGTGCATGTTCGTGAATGTCTCCGCGGTGATCGGGTGAATTCCGTTGCGGTTTCGGTTTTCACGGGGAAACAACATCAGCTCGGATCCGGCTGTGCCGGGGAAGCGGGCACTCACGCCGAACCGATAGGCGCGTATCCGCTCGGCGGTGCTATCGCTGATCGGCAGTCGACATCCGACCCGATTGTTCTTGTGGTCGGTGTAGACGAGCACGTGTTTTCCGGCCGGGTCGCGATCGAGGCAGTCCCACGGCAAGCTACAGATCTCGTCAGGTCGACGCCCAGTATCGATGAGAAGCTCTGCGATTATCCGGATTCCGATGCCATGGCTCTGTTCCAGACGGTGCAGGTTCTCCGAGATGGCGCGCAGCGCGGGGATCGGAATATCGCGGCAGGGTGCGCCGCGTTTCGGCTCTCGTGGGATATCGGTCTTACGGAGGGTGAAATCGGCTGGAAGGTCAGGTAGTTGGCTGTCATTCTCGGCCAGCCGGAAGGTCCTCACGTCGTCGAGGACTCGGCGAACGTCGCGACACGTCTTGATCCGGGTGTGCGTCGAGATCTGACCGGTGGAGTGTAGGTGAGCCAAGCGGTTGAGGAAGTTGACGATGTCCTTACGGCACAGCGTGGCAGGGTCGTCCCCGTTGTCGTCTCGAGTCAGCCGCAGGCTCTCCGAAAGCCGGTTGAGGCAACCGACCACACTGCGATGCCCATGGCCGGCCTTTCGGCCACGGTGAAGTGGTAGATCTTCGGCGACCCAGTGCTTGGCGGCCCGGCGAAGCCAGGGTTGGTGCAGCGCCGTGAATGAGATCGTGCCCCGGGCGCCGAAGATAGCCAGATCCCATAGGTCGTTGGTGTACTCGGATTCAGGAGTCGCTACTGACCGGTGCACTCCCGTCCTGATCGAGGCGATCATGGCCAGCAGGACGTGGTTCTTTTGTCCCCTCGGGGCGATATCGAGTTCGAATATGCTTTGCGCCTCGGCTTGCCGGGCAGCTTCGACGACTTGACGGACAACGGTGAGGAATGTGCGCGTCCCGTTGTCGCTGCGGTATTGGATCCCGACGAGGATCTGCAGAATCATCTGTTCCGGTAGACCTTTGAAGATGACTGCATAGTCGACGGTGATCGGTGCCGCGCTTTGCGCCCATTCGAGGATAGCTGCCTTGGTGTTGGCGGCGCCGTTGCGTCGTCGATGGGCTGCCCACCGCTCTCCGTGTGGGTAACACAGCCCAGTTGAGCCGTGGGCGGCGTCGCGGATGCACGATGCGACGACGCAGGGGCCCCAGGAGCGAAAGCCCGACGGGTTCGCTTGTGTGATCCAGTCGTGCACACTCAGATCGCGAAAACGTGTGCGTCGCGCCGCGTAGTGAGATACGCAGACCCCCGAATTCACGTAAGCGGGGCGTTCACAGTCCGCGACAATGCAGAACTTCTCGCCGCGATTCGGCTTGCCTTCCAATGGTATTGACAGGAACTCGGCCAGTGAGAGTTCAGATTTCCGGTATCGGCGGTGGCACACGAGGCAGAACATTGCTTTGGCAGAGTAAACCCCGGCAGTGCACCCCACGATGGGGCATTGCGGCATTCCCAGTAGTGGGTGCGCGCGAGGCGGAGCCAGGATTTGGTGCGCCGGATTCCAGCCCGCCTCGCGGAGAAACTCGGGTCGTAGTGCGTCCCTAAGCGCGCTGATGGTGTCATTCCGAGTGCCAGGCCGCTGGGTCGGCGCGACGACGGCCGTCACCTCATCGGCCGTTCGCCTTGATGCACAATTGGGTTGGGTACCTTGTCGACGGCTTCGCGTAGTCGGTCGGCCGATACGTGCAGGTAGATTTCGGTGCTGGTGATCCACGCGTGCCCGAGCAGTTCTTTGAGGATATCGAGAGTCGCACCGGCAGCGACGGTATTCGTGGAGAAGCTGTGGCGCAGCATGTGCGGGCGGACTGCCCGCTCACAGCCACCCTTCGCCGACAGCCGAGCCAGCGTTTCGTTGATGCTGGAGGGTCGCATGGGCTGGCCGACCGGTGCCCGAAACAGATTGACCATTAGGAAATCTGACGTCTCCGCGCATACGGATTGGGTGCGCTCGGTGACATACTGGTCGTAGGCCTGAACCGAGATCCAGTCGGCGGGCACGACTCGCGGATGATGGGACTTCGCGAAGGCGCGGTTCGGGTTGTCACGTCGGACAACGTGAACATGTGGCCCTTTGAAGCCACAGCCGAGTCGTGTCGCGTCCGCTACGAAATGAACGTCCTCGCGACGCATCCCGGCGAGCTCGCCGCGGCGAAGACCCATGCGCCACATTGCGATGACAAGGAAGCGGTCACGCGCGGACCTCGCAGCGCTGAGTAACCGGATGACCTCGTCGTCAGTCGCGTTGTCGACGGCGGATTTGGGCTCCTTGAGGTGGTGGCGAGCCTTCATGTGGGCGGCACGCTCATGCTCACCCAAGTCTGGTGAGTATGCGGGCAACTCGTCGTAGAGAGCGCCCAACACCGACTTCGGCACTTCGCCGGTCGCCGCCATGTATCGGAAGAAGGAGCGAATCGCTGACATCACAGCATTCACCCGGCGTGCACCCCTGACCGGATCGCCACGGGCGTCGGAGCGCGATGTGCCGTTGTAATACCGGAGCCAGAATACGAACCTTCCGAGATGTGGAGATACTTCCCGCCAGTCTTTTCCGAGCGACGACGCCCACTCGAAAAACAGCGAGAGAGCCGTTGCGTAGGCCTGACTGGTCGATTCGGCTGCATCAGCGCCCAGACGGCTATGCAGGAGATAGTCATCCGCTTCGGTGACTGGCCGGTAGTCCGGGCCAATCACAGTCCAGTACCGCACGCCGGAAGGAAGCCTGACTGGAAACGACCGGAACCGAGCCATCAGTAGCAACTCCCAGGGTGCGATTAACTGACTCTAGGACGAATGCCCAGTGAGCAACTATTACGACACGCCGACAGAACGAGTCGCACACGAGGCACTCCCAGCGTCGATGCGACAGAGCGCTACACCTGTGCGGCGCCGATAGAAGGTGCCGGTGCCCATTTTTTCGGTTGATCCGATGAGGACGGAGATTTCGCCGGTGCGGCAGCGGCGGAACAGGTTGAGCTTGTCGGCGGGTTTGACCGCGTCGTGGATGAACGCGATCGCGTCTGCGGGCATGCCGCGCGCGACGAGTTCGTCGCGGATCGCGGCGTAGAGGGTGAACTGGCGGGGGTCTTTTGACGGGGTGCCGCGGTCGCAGAACGCGATTTGGAAGGCGCCGCGGATCGGCATTTCGCGGCCGGTTTCCGGGTCGTGGTAGACGTTGTCGGCGTTGGCGTGGTGGATGGCCATGATCTCGTCGGCGACTTTGGCTGCGCGGGAGGTTGCCGGGGCGTCCATGTGCGCGAGGCGGGGGTCCAGTGAGACGTTGCGGCCGTCGTTGGCGATCTTGAGTTGGTTGTCCTTGTCGGGGCGTCGGGGATCGAGGTGGTCCAGGCGCCACCCGAGGTCGGTGATGAAGTCTTTTACGTCCTGGCTGGGGGTGATGCTTACCACGCGGCGCCGCCCGCCGGCGAGGTGGGGAAGTTCGATGGGGACTTCGTCGCGGGTGACGACGTCGGTGAAGATCGACGAGAGTGCCAGCAGCTCAGGCAGGTTGCAGAATTTCCCGACTCGGGTGACGGTGCGCAGGCTGGTGCCGGTGGCGTTGACTTCCACGCCGCTGACGGGTGCGGTGAAGTTGGCTCCCCAGTCGTTGATGTCGGCGACGCCGGCGGCGGCCAGCAGGTCGGGCCGCAGATAGTTCTGCATGACCCACAGCTCGCCTAGGGAGTTGGCCACCGGTGTTCCGGTGGCGAAGGTGGCGACCCGCTCGACGACCTGGTCGGGTCGCAGAGCGGCGGCACGGGCTTCGTCGTGTCGGCGTGCTCGCAGGACTTCGAGTTTCATGGCGAGGTCTTCGGCGCGTTGGGCGGCGTTCGGGCAGGACAGTTCTTCGATGTTACTTAGGCGGCCTTTGTTTTTGTACATGTGGGCTTCATCGATGAAAAGGTAGTCCGCACCGGCATTTTCGAATGTGAGGCCGGTGTCTTTTCTGTCCTGCTTGGTCATGTCTTTAAGGCGGGCGTCGAGGCGTTTCTTTTGCTGTTCGACTCGCTTTTTGCTCATCGAGGTGACGGCGCGGTCCTGGTGGGTGTCGAGTTCGTCGAGTTGGCGTTGGATGTAGTCGGCCTGGGTGTCGGCGCTGACCCCGATCGCGGTGAACAGGCTTTGGGGAACAATGACCATGTCCCAGTCGGTGGCGGCGGATTGCGCGACGAATCGGCGGCGGCCTTCAGGGTCGGTTCCTGGTGTGCCGAGCAGGATTCGGGCGGCCGGATACCATTGAGCCGCTTCTCTGCCGACTTGCTCGATGATGTGGTTGGGGACCACGATCCAGGGCTGAGAGCATAACCCGAGCCGTTTGAGCTCCATCGCGCCCATCAGCATGGAACCGGTTTTGCCCGCGCCGACCACGTGGTCGAGCAGCACGGTGGGTTCGGCGACGATCCGGGCGACAGCGTCGCGCTGGTAGGGGTGGGGCTCGAACTTCTCCGATAGGCCGGGCAGGCTCAGGTTGTCGCCGCGATGTTTCGGCGCGACAAGGCTGTTGAACCGGGCGTTGAATTCGGCGACCAGCGCCTCGCGTCGGCGGTCGTCGTCGAATACCCATTCCTGGAAGGCCTCGGTGATCTTGGCGGCCTTGGCTTGGGCGGCGAAGGTCGCTTCGAAATTGATTGTTGGGCCGCCGGTTTCGGCAACGACCTCGGCCGGCCGATTGACGGTGATCGGCTTGGAGTTGCACAGCGCGTCGAGCAGCTCGATCGCGTCTTTGTACTCGGTGCCCCATGTTTCGGTCATGGCCACTGAGGCGCGTTGGTGGCGTGCGCAGTCCACTGACCAGGTGCCGCTGATGTGGTCGGCGACGACGGTGTCGGCGCCGAATGTCTCGTTGGCGAACTGGGCGACGTATTTGGCGTCGATCCATGGGGCGCCGGGGCGGACCCGGATTTGGGAGGCTTCTTTATCGGCGGGCATGACCGCCTGTAGCGCCGACATGTATTCGGCGTAGGCGGGATTGGTTTCGGCGGCGGCCCGGGCGGCGGCCAGTTTGTTGCGGACATTGCCTGACAGGGCGGTGACCGCGGGAACAAGTTCGTCGGGGTCGTCCAGGGACGGGTAGGCCAGCCCGCGTAGTTGTTCGCGGACCTCGTCAGGCTCTGCTCCCAGAAGGGTGGCGATGTAGTCGACGTCGATGCGCTGGTGCTGGTCGATACTGATGGCCAGGGCGTCGCTGATGGTGGCGGCGGTGTCGGGGACCGTGCGGGCGGTCAGGACGTCCACGGAGAAGATGGGCGCTTTGAGGGCTTCGCCGGTCTGTTCGTTGAACATCTCCAAGGCGGCGACGTTGGCCCAGCGGGGATCGTTTTTCATGCCGCCGTCCAGGTGCGGGCGGCGCTTGTAGGGGTTGCCGGCTTCCCAGGCCTTCTCCGACCATTCCTGCTGAAGGTGCTCGGGCACCGGGCCCCGGTAGGGCACGCCGTCGATGCCTTGTGCTTTGCGCCATTGTTCTTCTGCGCGAGCCACTTTGCGGTCGTGGGACTCTTGGGTTGGCGGTTGCGGGTAGATCCATTTGAAGCGGTTGATCGGCCCGTACTTGCTCACGTAGCCGTCATAGAGCGTGTTCAGCTGCGCACGGAGCTGCTCGCGCTCGGGTAGGGGTTGGCCGTCGCGCTGGGAGGCGATGACAGCGGTGGCGGCCTCGCGCAGCTCGATGAGCGAACGGGTTTCGCGCAGACGGCTTTTGGGGGTGCGCTGCTCTTGCCAGCTATGCCCCGTCCACCGTTGGATGCTGTCGGTCGGTGGGTGGTAGCGCAGCGCGTCCAGGGGTGGTTGTTCGGCGCGTTCGGCCTCGGTGAACAGGCCCGGGTCGAACACCGTGGTGTCGACGTCGATGAGCGAGTCAGCGGAAGCGGTCAGGGCGTGGCCGCGGGTCAAAGCGTTCTCGACGATGTCGCGGAGGCGGCCGCCGATGGCATCGGCGAGCGCCTCGCGGCTCTGCTGCTCCTCCCCCACGACTTTGAGGGTCGGTGAGCCGTGGATGCCTTGGCCCAGGGCCAAGGTGCCGACAACGTTGTCGGGGTGGTTGAGGAAGTATTCGTTGATGTTGAGGGCATCCCCGACGTCGTCGCGGCCGAAAACCGTCTCCTCGACGAGGTGGTCGAGGTCCTCGACGTCGAGGGTTTCGGTGTCGATCCAGGCGGTCAGGTCTGTGTCGGCGCGGTCGCTGTCTTTGCGGCGCAGGACCAGGATGTCGGTGACGACCTCGGTGCCGGCGACTCGTTTGAACGCGGTGGACGGCAGCCGCACGGCACCGATCAGGTCGGCTTTGGCGGCCATGGCGCGCCGGGCTCGCGTGTCGACGCTGTCCATGGTGTAGCGGCTGGTCAGGACGGTGATGTAGCCGCCGGGGGCGGTCAAGCTGATCGCTTTGTTGATGAAGTGGTTGTGGATGCTGAACCGGGGGGCTGGGTTGTGGGCGGGGTCGATGAGTGCGAAGTTGCCGAACGGGACATTGCCGATCGTGGCGACGAACGAGTCGGCGGGCACTCGGGTGGTTTCGAAGCCTTCGGCGCGGATTTGGGCGTGCGGGTAGAGCGCGGCGGCGATGGCGGCGGTGACAGGGTCGTTGTCGACGCCGACCATGACCGCCTCTGGGGGGGCTAGGCCGATGAAGGTGCCTGCGCCGCACCCTGGTTCGAGAACCCGGCCGTCGCGCAGCCCGGCATGTTTGACGGCGTCCCACATGGCCGCGGCGATGATCGGGTCGGTGTAGTGGGCGTTGAGGATGCTGGCTTCGGCGGCCCGGTAGGCGTCAGCGCCCAGGGCGCCGCGCAGCTGGTCGCGCTCGGTGGCGTATGTGTCGCTCCGTCGATCGAACAGCTCGGCGCAAGCTCCCCACCCTGACCAGCTGGCCAGCACGTCGCGTTCGGCGGCGGTGGCCGGCCTGCCGCCGCCGGCGCGCAGCCGCTCGAGCACGTCGATCGCTGCGAGGTTCGCCTGGATGCGGGCTTTGGTCCCTGAGGGCACCCGGATGTCGGTGCCCAGGTAAAACCGCGGTGGGGTGATCTCGACCGCCGATGGCGGGGCGATCTCGTCAACGGTCGTCGCCGGCGCGGTGCTGGGCTCCGCGGCACCAGTCTGGCCGGGCTCCCGGGCCGGACTGGTAAGGATTGCCGGCGCCGAGGTGTGCGGGCGGGGATGCTCGGGGTCGTGCAGTGCGAGCGGTATGGGGTCGCCGACGGCGGCAGGGATCGGGGCAGGTTCTGTGGCGGGCGCGGCGGCGGCGCTGTGAAGCGCGGAGCCGGTCGAGTCTCCGGTGTTAAGGTCAGCGCCGCCGGGCTGCGCGAGCTCGGCAGGCTCGTCGGCGTGTCGCGGCGGCGGTAGTGGTGTGCCGCCGGGGTCGATGCTGCGTGGGTCGGTGGGCTGGTCGAAGTCCTCGAACAGCGACAGTTGCGGCTCAGGTGCGGTTACTTCACGGGATAGCCGTCGAGGCGAAGATCCTCGTACACCAGTGGTGCCAGTTCGGCTGCCAGTGGATGCTGGGGGCCGTCCGGTAGCGGAAGCTGGTCCTCGAGGCGGGCGATCAACAGGTAGGCCGCCTTGATGCGGAACAGGACCGAGAACTGCGGGTCCGGCCACACCATCTCGGCCAGGGCCTCGATCTGCTCCCCCGGTTCGCTGCGATAGCGGGCGTCGTTCCAGCGCAGGTTCCACGGCACCTGGCTGGCTGGTACCGGCTGCGGAAGCGGCGGGTTGAACGCGACCGTCTGTTCGGGCGGTTCCTCGATCTGGTCGTAGAGCTCTTGGCGCACCACCGTTTCCCGCGCGTTCTGCAGCGCCGTCTCGCGCAGCCGCACGGTCGTCAGGTAGTCCGGGTGCGCGCCGTGGCGTTGGGTCCATTGCTGGATCGCTGAGGCTGCCAGGTCGTCGGCCATCTGGGCTGCCATCCGGTCCAATCGGGCCGTCAGGTCGTTGAGGTGCCGGCGCTTCTGTTGCGGTGTCCAGTCCGGGGGAAGATCCAGCCAGTTGCGGTACACGTCGTGTACCGCTTGCTGCATCCATTCGGTCACTGGCGTCGTCAGTCCCTTCGAAGCTGAACAGATCCGGCTGCTGGTCGTCGGTCCTGCGCGCCATAGTGTTCTCCCGATGCCGCTCGTCATGAGTGTTTCTCCTGATGTGCGGCATCGGCCTGTGCGGTCGTGCCCGTGCCCGGCAACCGTGGCGGGCGGGATCGCCCGGCCGTGGTTACCTGTGTGCCCCGTTGGGGCGTCGTCACCGTCATGGTAACGAGTTGCTGCTGCGCTGGTGGGGTGCTAAGTCCTCGACGACCAGGTATGCCTGCGAAAGCGCCTGGTCAATGTCTCGAAGCTGCTGGTCAAGGCTTTGCTGTTGGCGTTCGGCGCGGGTTCGCAGCACCTTGAGCCGGTCGATGATCGAGTGGACGGGGACCAGAGCGGGGTGCGGTTTGACGTCGATGTGCAGGTTGACGGGTTTGCCGCCTTTGAGTGCGGCAAACGCTGAGCCGGGAGCCCACATGAGGTGGGTGTCGATTCTTTCCAAGGTTTCGGCGTTGGGGCTGTAGCCGCGCTTGCCCATGGTGGCTAGCGTTGTGCGGCCGGGCCCGCCCACCGCGGCCAGGCGGCTCTTACTCATCTGCAGTTCCAGTAGCCGCTTTTCGATCCACATGCGCAGGTTGTCGTAGTCGTCCTCGGCGTCGCGATCCACGATCGGGCCGGGTGGGCGGCTAATGGTGTTCTCGCGCGGTGTGGGTTCCGACCCGTGCATGGTCGCGTGCGCTGACCCTGGCTCCCAGGACAACAGTTCATCAAGTTTGGACAAGGTGGCGCTGCCCGGGACCCTGTCGTCTTTGCCGAGCAGGTTCAATGTTGAACGCGATACCAGGCCTAATTTGCTGGCCTCGAGCTGACTCATCCCCAAATCGTTCAGGCGCGCGTTCATGTACTTGGCCAGCCGCTTCACATCGGGGGCAAGGGTGCTGCTAGCGAGCATCTCGACGTGATTTTGAGATAGCCCGGTTTGGGCCACCACCTTTTTGACGTGATAGCCCTGGCGGAGTAGCGAGCGCGCCAGCTCGACGGCGGCGTCTTCGTCCAACGGCTCAGCGCTGATGATCGCCCTCCTGCGACAAGAGCCCTCGGCGGGTGCCCTGGTGTGCAAAAAATAGTACAGGTTTCAGTATGGCACTTCTAGAACAATCGCGGCACGACCGCAACACGGAAGTGTTTACGACACATAAGCAAAATAAGCGATGGGCAGGCGTTGTGCGATACGGGGGCATCCGCCGGTGATCCAAGCCGCATGTGCTGCGCCGCTACAAACCAAGATCGTAGCCTTCTGAGCGGCGGATCGCGCGAAGCTCGGTGGTGATGCTGACATCACCTGCCGGGCGCGCGATCTGCGCGAACACCGGCACCATCCAGTGGTGCTGGGGTTCGCGTTCGTCCTGAGCGGGGCAGGAGAACGCCGCGCGCTGCACGAACACCTCCCGTGAAATAGCGCCATAGTCGAGGCCGCGGCCGGCCTTCTCAGCAAGAGCTGTCATCAATTCCCGGGTGGCCCTGCCGTTGCCGTCCCGGAACGGATGTGCGAAGTTCCAGTACGAATAGGCCTGAGCTGCCTTCTCGGCGAACTCGTCGTCATCGGTGCGTGCCCAGTCGACGCTGGCGACAAGCTCTCGCCCGCGCTGCATCCAAGCATCGATTTCATCGGGGGCGGCGAAGCGGCTCCACTTGGACATCTCGACTTCGCGGAATTGGCCGGCCCAGCTGTACATGTCTTGGAATAGCCAGTGATGCAGGCGGCGGATGTGGTCGCTATCGAACGTCGAGGGTATGTCAACGGCGCCGTTGCCCAATTCGATGGCGCGTCCTCGGGCCAGGCTGTGCTCGACGCGAGTTAATTCCGCGGCCTCGTGGATGTCTAGTTTGTTGGCGAGAACTTTGGTGCCCGGCCAGAAATAGTCCTCCCACTGCACGGGCGTGGCTAGCGGTTGGCTACCGTCGCCCGGGTATCGGCCAGGATGGCGGCGCGGTACTGCTCGCCCGTGATTTTCCCGATCGCCAGGTCGGCGAGCAAAGCAACCGACGTTGCGTCGGGGATATCCCCTTCGATCATGCTGCTGGCTACCGCGTTGCTGACTCGCCGCCGCTCCCCCGGAGGCAAAGCGGCCAAGATTTCGGTGAAACTGTCAGGCGCGGTCATATCATGAATTCTACAGCGGCGCCGCGACATATCAGCTACCAGTACGAGGCCGTCGAGCTGCGCTAACCTCGGCGACCGGCGTGGTTGTGAAGCGGCGAAACGACTGATACAACGATGTCAAACGGACCGGCTCGCATGAGCCGGCAATGGGGAAGCCGGGGTTTAGACGTGCCAATCATCCGCAGCACCATCCTTGCCGCGATCGCCGCCACCGGAGGCGCGCTGAGCGTCGGTCTGGCTCATGCCGACCCGGGCACCGCGGTCGCCGCCGCCAACACCACCAATCTGCACACCTTGGGCAGTCCAACGCAGATCGGCGAGGGCACGTGGACGGTCACCAACCTCAAACCCAGTAGCGACACCATCCCGTATCACCTCAACGGCACGCTGTGGGAAGCCACTGCCACCGACGAGGCCACCCAGGGCTCCACCACGCCCATCGTGTCGAACTTCAACGCCCGTGCCCGCAATGGCCAGACCTACCGCGAGCTGTTCCAGGTCGCGACCGCCCAGGGCGTCAGCCCCGCAGGGCTGGCCCAGGGGCAACAGGCCGGCGGCAAGCTGTACTTCGACGTCACCGGCGACACTCCCGACAGCGTGACCTACAACGCGGGCGGCTCTGACCTGGCCGTGTGGGTACAACCCCCGCCCAGCACGGGTGGAGCAGCGGCCGGCGGACCGGGCCATGGTAATGCCGGCAGCGGCGCGCCGACATCAGGCACAGGTGCTTCGCCGGCCCCGACTGCGGTGCCGGCCTCGAACCCTGGCAGCGTCGGTACCCCAGCCACCGGTCTGGCGCAGGGCACTCCCCTGCCGGGCGCCGTACCAGGCGGGCCGCAGACGCCGGCAGCGGCAACGCCCACCGCGCCGCAGCCGCCCCAGGCTCCCCTACCTGGCGCACCTCAGACGCCTGCGCCAGCCGCGCCGCTACCCCAGGCTCCGGGTGCCCCGCAGCCACCAGCCCAGGGAAGCCTCGGCACCCCGCTTGCACCAGGAGCCGACCAGACGCCGGTGTCCGCCCCCCAGACGCCGGCCCCTCAGCAGGGTGCGACAGCGCCGGCGGCGAGCACCCCGACCCCGTAGTTGACGGGATGGTCGCTTTCCTCGTAGTGGTGTGTTGTGAGGCGGGCGTACGTGTTTCGGTTGCGGCCCACCGCGCGCCAGCATGTGGCGTTGGCGGCGTGTGTGCAGTCTCACCGGGAGCTTTACAACGCCGCGTTGCAGGAACGCCGTGATGCCTGGGCGCATCCCAGCCGCACCCGGATCAGCTATGGGGATCAGTCGGCGCAGCTGACTGAGATCAGGGCCGCGTGTCCCGATCAGGCGGTGTGGTCGTTCTCGTCATCTGATGCCACCGAGCTTGGAGCTGCGCAACAGCGCCTGCGACGTGGCAGGCCGGGTGCCGCTCGGCCAGCTGCCTGGCCCTGTCACCTCGTTAAATGCGCTGACGACGTCGAGAGGGGGCGAGCGCGGCCGGGCGAAGGGTTCGAGTGCCGAAAGGGCCCTACGCGGCGCAGCGGGGAATTCAGGGGTGATTGTGGGCGTGGTGGGTTTCCGCGTTGAGTGCCCCGAGACTATTTCCGCAGGTCAGTGTTCTTTGAGTGTGGTCGACCCTCCTCTCCCCCACCGCGGTGTCTCGGCTCGCGTTTCGCGCCCACGCGGACATGGCGTCGGATACTGAGGTTGCGCGGATGGCGTCCTGCGGGTCCCTAGCACCTCAGTGGGTTGATCTGGCTCGCATGAGGTCAGTGGAGCTCGTGTCGGCCGGTACATCTTTGGCCTCGCCAGCGCGGCCTGCGACGGCGGACGGTCTCTTGAGCCGCCAGCAATATTCCGCACCTGCTGTCCAGGACCAGCTGCAGGTCGAGGTCCGCTGCAAAAGCCTCCGCGGCCCGACCTGGCTCGTCTTAGCAAGTCGAAAACATGCGGGCACCTATGCGGGTCTGCGGCTCTCCTAGTTCCAGCTCCCGTGTGGTGCGAATATCGGCTGTATTCTCTGGCATTCTGCGCGACCTTTGGGCGGCGCGGTCAGCGAGAACATAAATCCAAAGAGGTCGTTCTCGCGGTGCGCTTCAACATGTAATGGTGGTCGGCGTGGTTGATCGAATGCGCCTTCACTCCCCCACTTGGAGCCGGTCGACGTGTGCCCTGCGGCGCTGGTCGGGTTGTGCGCGAAGGGGCGATGCTGTCGCCGTCGAGCGCCTGGGGACCGCCCGAGGGCCGATCCGCGAACGGCCCCACTGTCTGCTGTGAACAGCACAAGAGAGGGCGAAGGACGAGTGATTGATGGATGGTCCCCGCCTGAGCGCGCGAGCCACGAGCGCGCGGCATACGCGCCGAATGCAAGCCGAGTGTTGCGGGCATCCGTGTCGCTACGGCATCGTAGTTCGGGTCGGCTTTATGTTCGATGAGTGCAAGGCACGGAGGAAATGGCCCTGATCTGCAGGGATAACGCTGCTGAGCCGTTTGTGCATTTCCGTCGTCACACGCAACCGGATCGGTCATGGGACACGGGGGCATCTCCCCTGCCCGATGCGTATCCGAGTATGGATGTAGAAACGGCGTTTCAGTCGGGTAAGCAGCCCCATGATGATGGGGCTAACCAGCGGTGGCCTACAACGCATCGCGTGGTGTACTACGAACTGGCTGCATTTAGGGGATGGATAAACCATGGTCAGCCGTGATGCTAAGCGTATATCTAGCCGTAGCCAGATACGGATGCGAAGCAGTGATTCTAAGCGGCGTCAGCAACGGGCCGAGATACCTAGGACAGCGCGGAGCTGGAACCGGGTGAGTAACTCGAATGAGAGTCGTATTCGGATTGCTGCCGTATCACCACAGGCCACAGGTATTGAACGCCGTACCGGTGTGGCGTGGACCATTCCGATCTGCCAACGATTCGTGATGCCCTACAAGCAGCGAGTATCAGACCGGGGTGCTATTCGACTAGGACTGCGGAGCCTCAGAGCGGTGGAGACGCGGAGACATCTGCGGGTCGGTAACGCGCTTAATAACCGGATGGGTAAGTGAGCGACGATATGATTGGTTACCTAGCTGGGTACACGGATACAGACACGGAATCCAATGGGAGGTAACAACCGGATCACCATCGGTTATGTATGGTAGACAGGCAACCGGGTGCCAAGCTACTATCGCGGGTATGACAGCGCTCGCGGAGAAAGTGGTCGTCGCCACGCAGAAGGGCGGCAGCGGTAAGTCGTCAATAGTGGCCGGCATAGGGGTGGCCATTGCCCGCAAGGGCAGAAAAGTGCTGGTCGTGGACGCTGACCAGCAGGGAAACCTGACCATCGACGACCTTGGTGTCCCCGAAGAACGGTGGGATAAAGGCAAGAACCTCGCCATCGCCCTGCAATACGGACCGGGTGGGGGAGTCGCACTTGAGCCGTACCGCAATATCCGCCCAAACCTCGACATTCTGATGGGCGGCCCCGCTATCGGCCAGGTATCCACGGCCATCGCCGCATCAACCGAACCGGTCGATCTGGCCGAGAACCTCGACGCTGCGCTCACCGAGCTGTGCGAACGCGAAGGATACGACATCATCCTGGTCGACTCCGGACACGGCGACAAAGTACTGCTCATCGCCCTTCTGCAGGCCTGCCGCTATCTGGTCGTGCCGACCAAAGAAGATGGGGCGTCCCTCAATGGGGTGCGTCAACTCGCGGCGACCTACCGCCGCGCCAAGCGGTACGGATCCCCGATCTCGCTGATCGGCGTCGTACTCTTCGACGTCAACCCCAACGCCTCGGTGCGGCTCCCGCACGTGTTCAACCAGGTCAAGGAAATGCTCGGATCTGAGGTGGAACCGTTCCAAGCCACAATCCGCAGCGCGCCGGCGTTGGCTATCGACATGCGAGAGCGGCACCTGACCGCCCAGGAGCTCGCTAACCCCAGCGAAGAGCAGAAAGCGACCCTGATGACCGCGCTGCGGAACCGGGGCAGAAGGGACGCCACCGACCGACTGTGGTCAAAAGACCCGGGGGCGGTAGCCCAGGACTACCAGGAGCTGACCCGAGAAGTCCTGATGCGCGCGTCCAAAGAGCGAGCAGCCGCAGCAGCGGCGGGAGCACAGGAGTAAGGAGCGCCCCCATGGCCAAGAAGAGTGTCTTTGACGAATCCGCCCTTGATGACGACCTGGACGAATTCCTACCAAGGGTTGGGGTCGGCAACCGGGCGGGGCAGCCTGATCCGGTCGGTACACCCGCCCCGCCTGCGGCGCCGGTCGAAACGCGAGCGAACGAAGTCCAGGCTGAGACGAGCCCGCCGGGCGGGGGAGTGGGGGCGGCAGGCAGCCGGACCGCGAAAGCTGGCGAATCCGACGGTGAAGGTAACCCGACCGCGGAGATTTCGGCAGACAATCTGGCGAAGCTGCGCAGCTTGAACCTGGCGGAAAAGAAGAAGAACCCGGCCAAGGCCCGCACTTATGGTCAGATCGTGCTCGATGCCATCGACGCCGTCCATGAAGAACTCGCCCGCCACTGGAAACCGGCAGAGAACGCCGAAAAAGCGCCGGGCAGCTTGTTCACCCGCCAACCCGTGGTGCGCAAGCGTCGCCGTCACATTGCCCCGCCGGCCAAGATCGCGCTGACCGGTCTGAACCCGGCTGATGCGAAGACTATCGATGAGCAGCTGGTTAAAGAGTGGGGAGCGCCGTCACGCAGCGCGCTTGTCGATGAGGCGCTGACCCTGTATTTCAAGCGGCGCCGTGGTCCGGCCCGGGCAGAGAAAACGGTCAACTCTGCCGCATCGTAACCTCTCGTGGCACCTCGGCTAACGTGGTGTTTTGGCGAGTTGAGCCACGATTTCGGCAAGTTGGGCGATGTTCTCATCGCGCTGGGCGAGGGCGGCCTTGAGTTGGGCATTTTCGGCTTGCAGTGTGGCGTTGGCCTGTCGCGCGGCTTCGAGGTCTGCGCCTTGAAGCTGGAGCAGATGCTCCCAGTCGGTCGCTGCCGTGGTGGGTGGCCATTTTCCGCGTGCGTGAAGGTACCGCTCGAAGCTGTCGGCGAACAGGAACCATGCTGGGCGGCCTTGGCGGCCGGTGACGTGGCCTTGCTCGGCGTCCACGGCGCCGGTACTGGCCAGCTCTGATGCCCATCGGGGGCTGCGTCCGGCTAGCGCGGCTGCGGTGGCGGCGAGATATGAGCGTTGTCCGGAGGGGCTGAGGACTTCGCCGTGCTCGCCACCTGGCCACGGGGCGCCGACCGGCGAGTGCATCGTCTAACGGTACCTGCTGATGTGCCGATTGCAGCCTTCGATTGCCGAAATCATATCGCAGAATGGGTTACTGATTTCGGAATAGTCGCCACAGACTGAGCCAGCGGGACACACGTAACCGAAATCTTCGAGAAAGGAAGTGTGCTGCGGTAGGCTCGCGATTAACAGTACGGCACGTCTGAGCTGGGATTTCAGAGAGGTTCGGAGATGGTGGGCTTTTCGGAAGATATTCGGAAACCATCGAGCGATGGTGGCGCCGGCGAGGGCTCGGCGATCGGTGCAAAGTCGGACTGGCGTCGCCGTGAGCGGCGTCAAGCACAGAAATACTTTGGTAAGCGCCTGACCGAGGCTGATCACCAGCTCATCAAGAACTATGCGCAAAGCCTCGACCTTGACATGTCGGATCTCATTGCGCCTTACGTCGACAAGATTCTCAAGCAGGCCCGCGCTCACGCTCGGCAGACAACCAGCGCTTTAGCGTCGTAGGTCTGGGCATCCGGAGTTGGGTGCCAGGCCAGGTCTCTGGGCCGACATATAGCGCTTAGCGCCACAGGTCGTCTCGAGTTGCGTCGGGGGCAGGAGAGTCCTCACGGCGGGCTCGTTCGATGAGCGCTTCGAGTCGTGTTTGTTCGGCGGCTGCTTGCTCGGTTCGGCGCTGAGCGCTGCGGCGGCGCGCGGCCGATAGGGCGGCGAATGCTTCAGCACGGCCGGGGCCCGACTGTGCGGCCTGTGCTGCGGCTCGGCCGGCTAGATGTGCGCGGTGCGATGCGGCATTCTCTGCGATGCGGATTCGGTGGGCGGCGCGGTCTTGGGCTTCGCGTGCCTCGTCGAGGGCGGCTGGCCGCTCGGTAAGGTTCTCGGGGCCGTGCCAGGTCAGGATCGCGCCGAGTAGCCCGATCGGGCGGGCGGGGGAGTCGGGGATGCGCCGGCCCACGCCGAGCCAGTCGGTGATGAGCTGATTGAGATCACGCGGGCTCCAGCCAGCGGCCGCAGGGGCGGCGAGCATGGCGGCCCAGCTGGTCGGGGTGAAGCGTCGGGCCCACGGTGGGGCGTGCGGATCGGCCCGCCAGGCCGCGGCCAGGCGCCGACCTCCTCGGTCTGGAGCTGGGCGGCGCGTAGCGACGCCGTGCCGGGCGCCCTTGTGGCGCCCGCGGGTAGTAATCAGTCCTTCTGAAGGTGAGGTGTAAGTGGTTACTGGGGACCGTTCCAGGTGGGGTGACACGCTGTGGATAACCCGGTTGACCTGGGCGTCGTCGTGCAGCGCCCACACGGAAGCCCAGCCGCGGTGGCGATCGCCCATGCGCCAGGAGGCGATGCGTTCGATGTAGGTGCGTTGGCGGCCGCGCAGCACCTCGGTGGCCACGCCGATAAGGCGTAGGCATTCACGTGCCCGCTGGACGGTGCGTTCAGTGAATCCCGTAGCGTCGGCGAGCTGCTCGTTGGTGGGGCGGGCGTTGCGGCCGGTGTCAGCGTCTGCGGTCCGGGCGAACGCGGCCGCGATGACGACCAGGGTTCGTTTGGCGATGCCGCCAGAGGTCATCTGCGGCCGGATGTCGGCGTAGCGCAGGTCGTAGGCCGCCGCGACGGTCACGTGGGCCCAGTAGGCGCCGCCGCCGGACCAGCACGGCACGCCGACGTAGGCGTCGTCGGCGAGCTCGAGGTTGACGAACAGGCTCGGCGGCGGGGGAGCAGCGCCGAGCAGGCGACGACCCCGGCGGATATCGAGCACCTCGGCTACCGGGGTGGTGCGCACGACACCGCGGCGGCGGTGAACGGCGCTACAGCCGCGATATGTTCGGGGCCGCGTAGCAAACGGCCGGTGTTCGTGCGCGGGCCCGGCCGGTCGACGGTCGGGCGATGGTTTGACACGCTGCGCCGGCTCTGGTGCTGGACGCAGGCATGCGCTACCGTAAGAACTGCCTGTCAAAGCAAGTCCCTTCGGGGATGGGCGGTCTACCGCCTGCCCAAAGCCCTCCGGTTGCCTCCGGGGGGCTTTGAACGTTCGGGGGTAGTTAGCGCCTGATGTCGGTATTCAGTTGAGCCGCTGCATGATTCGGGGCCGCGGCACTCAGATGGTCAGGCGCATCGCCTCCATTTGCGGGTGGCGCGGATCAGGGTGGGCACACCCGGTAGTTGGGTGCGCGGCGGCGTGCATGGCTGAGGGATGGGTGCTGGGGTGCGAGGAGCCTTGTGGGGCACCGGCATTGGCACGCATTTGCGCCAATGCGCCGGGCACGGGGGGAAGGGCAGTGTGGCGGCGTGATCCTTCTTGCGGCTCACGAAGGGTGTCCTCTATCCTGGAGCCAGCCCCTTGGAAGGCTTGGTTCCTGTTGTAGGGAGCCCGGATCGAAGGTGGTGCTTCGATTCGGCAGATGGGCCCCGCTTCGGCGGGGCTTTTCTGCGTTTAGCGGGCAGTCGTATTCAGTTGACTCGGGTCGGGGTTCCTCCTGGTGCCTGTGTTGTTGGTGAGTTTTACACGCGCGTCCGCGGATGAACCGCGCCGACACGCGGGAACGGTGATTTGGCTAGTGAATACAGGCGGCGAAGCCGGCCGCGGGGCTCCGGCGACGCGAAATGCGGATCGCCCGGCTCTTGCGCACATGGTAGGTGATGCTACAGACTAGGCAGTGGGTAAACGCAAGTGATGCAGGCATCGTGTCGCGGGCCTGTGACAAAGGAAGCGGTGAAACATGACGGACTCGATCTCCCTTGACACCGACGCTGCAGCGCAGTCGGTCGCGGCTTGGCGTGCCTACGGCGACCAGGTCGAGGCACACGGCCGGCATCACCACATGACGCTTGAGGAACTGCGCGCCGCGGTGGGGGATACCTACGCGCCTTACGTGCAGGCCAAGCAAGCCGAGATGGCGGCGCGCGAGGCCGCCTATCAGCGGGTGGCTGCTAACGCGCGCGGCTTGGCGGATCACCTGAGCAACACCATCACCGTCTTCGAAGCCACCGACGACGAAAACGAGACTCGTATCAACACCGTCTTAGACGCGTAGCCTCAGCCTATGGACCTGACGGTCGACCCCGACGGCCTGCGCGCCGATGCCACCGTTCTGCAGGGCTCTGCGGCCCCAGCAGGGATGGCACCGGTGGCCCAGGCTGCCGCGGCCGACACGGTGTCCACCCATCTGGCGGCCTCGTTGACCACCTGGGCGCAGTCACTGCACCTGCTCAATGACCATGCAGGACAGCTACGGGCAGCCGGCGGGCTAGCGCTTAACGGCACCGCGACGACCCTGTCGAGCACCGACACCGAGAACGCGGCGGCGATCGGCGGCATCCTCGACGGCGCGGCAACACCGGGTGCCCCAAGCCCTTCAATGCCCGGTGCACTTCCCGACGTCGCGTTGCCGACCCTTCCTGTTCCGCCGACGATGACCCCACCAGCGCCCATGCCAGCCGAGCAGATCGCGGCGCTGGTGCATTCCGGCCCCGGCCCGGGGGCTCTGCGGAACTTCGCCAACCACATTCGTGAGGCACTTGGCGCGACGGTGCTCCACACGGCCGCCAACGTTCGCAACGCCGGGACCTCGGTTGCCCAGAATTGGCGCGACGGCCACCAACAGGCGGCCAGCAATATCACCGACCACGCGGACTGGCTGGAGTCCAGTCTTCACCCACAGGTCCTTGCGCTGGCCGACGCCGCCGACGCCGCAGCCGAGCACACCGACTCGTTGATTCAGAGCACGCCGCATCCGCGGGAGTTCACCGATCTGAACCAGCGCTTGAAGGTGGCGATGACCCATTACAACGCCGGCGGGTCGAACGCTGCGCAAGTCGCCTCCCTGTGGGGCGAGCTGACCAAAAAACGAGCCACGGCGATGGCCGCGTTCCAGACCTTCGCCACGGCCGCGCCACCCACGATCGCCGGTGCGGCTCAGCCGCCTACCCCTGCGCCGCCGATCGTGCAGAATCCTGGGGCCGCAGTTGAGCAGCTTCAACCGCCCGCGCATACAGAACAGGCCAGCAAGCATGATGGTCAGGCCGTCGGGCATGACCATCACGGTCACGGCCCGGGTGATCCTGATAATCCCGATCCGGCCGACTCCGGTACTGCTGCACCGCAGCCGACACCTGGGCTGGCAACACCGCCGGCCGCCGCCGCGGCGGCCGATCCGAATACCGCGAACACGGTGGCCAACGTCGCCGGAATGATCATGGGCGCGGGAACCGGCGCCGTCGGCCAGGTCACTCACGGGCTGGGCGGCGGCTCGCCGCTATCGGCGCTATCGAGTCTGTCGTCGCTTCCCGGGATGGGCTCAATGCCCCACATGGGCTCCCCTGAGATGCCCGAAAGCGGCGGGGGACCGGACAACTCGTCGCCTGATGGCCCGGGAGCCGGGGACTTCGGTAGCGGTGGAACCAGTCCCGCGTCCGGCGTCGGGGACGGCGGGGCCGGCGGTGGTGGTGGTGGTGCGCCGATGACAAGCTCGAGCCCGGCCGTTGGCCCGCCCACGGGCTCAAGTGTGGGCGTCGGCGGGCCCGCCACTGGGTCGGCGCCGCCCACCGGGTCTGCCTCGGGCGGCGGGTTCGGCATGATGCCGCCGATGATGGGCGGGATGGGCGGCAAGAACGACGCCGAGCGTAAGTCCGAGGAACGCCGACGGGTTGTCATGCGCCCGGTGGCCAATACCGAAGCGGTGTTCGGTGAGGTTCGTCGTGAACCGCGCCGCCGCGCCGAAAAGGACAAGAAGTAGGGGCTGGTTGAGCGAAGGTCGCTGTATCGCAGCGGATTTCGGACACTTCAAGGGAGATGAGAGATGGCTACACGGGCAGAAATGTCATCGGCGATGATCGATAAACTTCTCGATGCGATCTACCGCTGGGAAGACAAGGTGAATGCGTTCACCGCGACCGGTGATCCCGACGACGACATCGTGTTGACACACGATGGGCGGGGAAGGCTGATCGGCTGCGACATTCGCCCTGGCCTCCAAGAGGAGCTGACTGTCGGTGAGCTCGAGGAGGCGATGAACGACGCGATCGCCCGCAACGCCGCGCGCACGCATGCAGGAATCCAGGCCATGGCTGCGGAGTTCCGTGAAGAGTTTGCACACATACCCGAGGAATTCGCCCAGCATCCGGTGGCCGCCGAATTCGCGGCGGCACTACGCGGTGCGGGCTAACCAGTATTTACGGCCTGGAAAATTCCCGGGCGCAGTGTCGTAGCAGACAGCTACCATTTTTACAGGAAGCAGAAAGAGGCAAGGATGGAAACCACGGATGCCGTGCATGTGAGCCTGGTTCATGCGCGTTTTGCCGCGGACCTGCTTGTCGGGGTGCAGGAGGAATTACTGCGTTTAACGACCGATCTTGACGTCTACATGGACCTGGCGCGTCGAGCCGGCGTCGGAACGAAACTCGACGCAGCGTGGATGGCGATCGCGGCGTCGGCCCCTGGCAACCGTCGAGAGCTCATTGCCGCCGCGGCTTACGCGCAATGGCTCAGCGACCACATTCGGCTGCAATCCGCCCGGTGGAAGCGCGCGGACAAGGCGTCCGCAACCGGATACATGAAGCATTCCGACGAGTCGGCGTTGTTGGAACGGCAACCGGTTCCATTCGAAATAATTGAGCCTCCAAAGGATCCGCCGCCGCACCCGGGTGCGTTGGACAGCACCATCGCAATGCTTCCGGCACCATACTTGGCGCACATTGATCGAGCGCGTGAGTGGTGCGGGCAAGCGCTGTGGGCAACGAGGATGTCGAACACGCAAGGCATGGCCGTGGTTTGTGGGTACATGGAGAGGCTTTTGGGCTGGATGGAGGAAAATCCGTGAGTGAGAGGGTAATTCGTTTAGAGGCCGAGGAGCTGGCATCGGCTACGGGCGGGTGGTTGGCCGCGGCGCCGATCCAGCCCAGCATCCACCCAATCTGCACACCGGGCACTGACCCGATGTCAATGGCTGTGAGCGCCGTTGCGGCCGACTGGCCGGCCGTTCACGAAGCATTGACCGCCAACCGCGCAACTCAGGTCGGCGAGCTGGCCGCCGCCAACGGCGGAACCGAAGCAAATCTCAGCGCAGCCGAGGCCACCAATGTTGAACAAATCACCGGGATCGAGGTCTAGACCATGACCGACCAATACACCTACCCGGCCCACGTGGCGACGCGGCCGTCCGCGCCTGGCAGCTACACGCCGCCGCTACCTCCGCTGCCGCAGGCCTACCCGCCACCCCAGCCACGCAAGGGCAAGGGTGGTCTGATCACAGCGGCGATCGTCGCCGCGGCCGCGATCGCGCTCACTGCCGGTGGTATCGGCGGCCTAATCGGCAACCACATGGCCGGCGGCTCCTCTGCACAGTCCTCGGCGCCGGCGGCAGCGCCAGCGCCGACCGCCGAACAGGTCCACGCCGCCACAGTCGACCTGTGCACACGGTTCGCCGCTGGTTATCACGCGATGCCATCAACACAGAACACTGCGGCAGATGTCATCCCAAGCCTTACTTACATCACCCAGGCATTGAACGATGATCAAGTGGCCGACGGCACAATCCGCAACGCACTGACCGAAAGCCTCAAGTTGGCCCGCGACCAGGCATCGAAACTCACGAACGAACCCGCTCGCGGTGCGATTCAGCCGTCTACTACTTGGACTTCCGCCGCGGCGAATGAGGCGGATCAGCGGGTGTGGGACCTGTGCAGGGCCTACGGGAGCTAGGCAATGGAAACTGCGGCTGACGGAGTGAGCGAGGCGGTATCCGAAGCGGCTCGGGCCGGGGGCCACATCGCCCGCCAGCTGTACACCCAAGGGGTCAGCGCGCTGACAAATGGCGCGGACACCGCCAAGGGTGCAGTCTCTGATCTTGGGGACGGCCCGTTCGGACGTGCGTTAAAGCAGGCATGGCGCCCCGCTGAGCGACTCGGTCAAAGTATGCAAGAGATAGAGGAATTCCACACCGGCCTGGCCAGTCAAATCAGTGACGCTATCGGCACGTCGATGAGCCATTATCGGCGGCGGTTTGAGGCAGCACTATCGGACCAGGGTGAGTCTGGCGATGCCCTACTGCAGGCTCACGACGCGAACATCAGGCTATGGAGCAAGCACCAGGATATGCACGAAGCAGCGTCCACGGCCGCCTCCCAAGCGTTAGTGCATATCAAGGGCTTGCAGGGCCGTATCGACAGCCTCGCCGAGGCCGGCGAGGAGGAATTCAACAAGGCTGTACGCAACCGCGATCCCATAACGGCGATGGAGGTCTGGACCCGATACAACGGGCACGCCGAGGAATCCACCACCGAATCCACCCAGAAAGCCACAAGCGCCATCCGGGCAGCCAACTTCACGATTCCCCTCGACAAACCGCCTGACGCCCCAAAAGACGGGAAACGCTCAGACGGCGATGCCGGAAAGAAACCACCCGACGCAAAACGTTCCGACCCGGAAACCACCGGTCAAACCGCTGATGGTTCTGGTGATGGTAGTGGGCAGAACGGCGACGGTACCGGCGCGCTCAACGCTGGCAGGACGGAACCAGACACATTAGCCAGCAATCAACCTTTGCTTGCCGCCAATGCGGGGCGCACGGACGGCCCGGGCACTTCAGGGACCCCGGGTACGATGCCGCCGCTAACGTCGCTTCCGCAGGCGCTCGGCGGTTCGATGGGTCGGGCCGCTTCTGGTGGTGGTGGTGCTGGTGGTGGTGGTTCGGGGCTTTCGGGTCTGGGGTCGGGATTGAATCCTGGCTCGATGGGGTCGGGTCTGGGCTCCTCGATGCCGACGTCGCCGGCTTCTTCGCTGCCGTCTGCGCCTGCTGCACAGTCCGCGGCGTCGCCGCTGGCGAATGCTGGGTCCAGTTTTCAGTCCGGTCTGGCGTCGGGGATGGGCGCGACGGCGCCTCCTCCGGTGGCGCAGCAGCCGATAGCGCAGCAGGCGATGGCTGCGCAGCAGCCGTTGATGGGTTCCACGGCCGGTAGTGGGCCGGCGGGTGTGCCGATCGCGCCGCATGCGGCGCCGGACGGCGGTGGGGGCGGACCGGTTCAGGGTGGCGGGTCTGGCGTGGGTCCGGTGGGTGGTGCGCCGATGATGCCGCCGGCGGCGATGGGTGGTGGTGGGCCGTTGGCTCCGTACAGTGCGCCGGGTGCGGGTGCGTCGCCACCTGCCGGTGGTGCGCCCACGACTGCGGCGGCTGGTGGTCAGGCTTCGTCTGGTGGCGGTGCGGCGCCTGCTGGCGGTAGTGGGTTGCCGTCTGGGCCGGTCTTAGCGGGCGGGGCCGGGTCGGGTAGCGCGATGGGCGGTATGGCTGCGTCGGCGTCTGAGGTGAGTGCGGATATGTTGTTGGCTCAGCGGGTGCTTGGCGGGTTGGTGCGCGGCTGCGAGTTCTGGCCGTCACCGATCGCGTGGGCAGTCGGGGTGGTGAAAACCCCGGTGGGCTCCCAAGTTGTGGTGGCCAACAGTGTAGGCGGCGGAAGTTACTTGCCCGCAACGGTTTTCCTTCCATCGACGGCGCGGTTGGCGGTGGTTGATCCGGCGTTGCCGTTTGGGTGGGCACAGCGGTGGATGGGGTGCCAGAAGCCGTCGAAGATTCTTGTTGATCATTTCGAGCGGTTGAGCAAACGGGTTGCGGGGGCCTCGATTTCGGCGATGGTCACCACAGAGTTATGGCCTGTGGAGCCGGCGGGTGTGGGCGAGTTCTTGGGGCTTCAGCATCGCCAGGCGTTGGCGTTGCTCAGCGTGGCGCCGGTGCTGGATGGGGCGCATCAGCATCGTTTGACAGCTCTGGATCCTGTGCTGGCGCAGCGTGTTTCGTCGATCGCGTCGAATGGGGATGTGGCGGTGCGGGCGGCTGCGCAGTTGACGGCGACGGTGATCCGGGCCGCGCAGGCGCCGGATGCAACCGGCAAGCCTTTGGCGTTTGAAGACGAGGTGAACGTCTTGCAGGCGGTGTCGGCGGGGACTGCCGACGAGGCGACCTGGTCCGCGTATAACGCGAAGGTCGCGACCCGCGATGGTGAGGCGTGGCTTTGGCCGGAGTCTCACGCGGCTCTTGATCACGACGGCTCGGAGCTGAGCGAGTCGATGAATCTGTGGTATCGGCGTTATTTCCAAGGTGGTCGGATTGTCGAGCTGGTGCAGTGGTGGAAGAACAGCGCTGCGCCGTTGGCCGAGATCGCCTATTGCGGGGTGCAGGCCGGGTTCGGGGCGGTCGTGACCGCGACGATTAGTGCTATCGAGGAGCAGCTGCGCCGCGGTGGTGGGCCGCGCTCGTGACCCCTGCTTGGCGTGCGCCTGACCCGGCCGAGCTGACCGCGCGTGATCGCCGGCGCCGGGTGCGCGATTGCCTTGCCGGCGCCGGGGGCTGGGTGGAGCGGTCGCGGCGGCGAGTTGCCTTGTGGCCGGATGTGATTGGGTTTGCGCGGCATGAGCATTGGTGGCTCCTCGATGATCCGCTGAGCAGGCAGTGGCTGCCGGCGTACTGGACGGCGCACGTCTAGAGGCGATGCCGGTGAGTGCGGGGGGACGACGACGCCTGAGGTTCCGGGTCGGATCATTGCGTTATTTCTGTTCACGATTGCTTATGTGTGTGTAGACTGCTTTGATGTAGGGGTTGGTGGTGCGTCCAGGAAGGGGTAGCGGTGGACGACCTTGCTGAGGACGAGACGGCGGTCCCTGATGTCCGCGTTGTGGCGTCGGCGGTGTCAGCTAAGAGGAGCCTGGCGGTTGAGGTGGGTGACACCGGATGCGTCGTGGGGGTTCGGCTGCTGTCTGATGCGGTGCGGCGGTGGGATTCCTACACGTTCGGGGAGCGGGTCGTTGCTGTGGCCGATGTGGCGCACGACCGGTATCTGTCCAATCAACGCAACGTCGACGGGCACTATCCAGACCCCGCAGAGGTTGCCCGCGCTGAACGCAAGCTCAATTTCTAGGAAGGGACGGCACCGCAATGTCGAATGATGGCTGGGATTCGATCGGTTCAACGATCGAGCGGGTGTTAGGGCCTGCTGTGCTGACCCCGATCTTAGGACCGTTGGCCCCGGTCGTGGGGGGACTGTTCGGCCATGGGCATGCTCCGCAGGCTCCTGCTCCTGCGCCTGGTCCGGCGCCGAGCCCGCCGCCTGACCCGCACGGTCCGCCGAGTACGCCGCCGCAGGGTCAGTTGCCGTCGCCGCCGGCGGGTCCTGTTCCTGGCTCGGGTGCGGCCACGGATCAGGCCAATGCTGACGCTGGTCGGGTGGCTGAGGTGATCGCTCAGTTGCACGAGTTGGATAAGAGTGCCGCGGCGACGATTGACGCGATTCATGCTGCGGGCGCTGCTGGGCAGAAGCAGTTGGACAATATCGGCAAGGATGTTGACGACAAGATCACCGAGTTGGGGCCTCGGTTGAACACTCCGGCCGGACAGCAGGAGTTGCGCGACTTTTTGAAGGAGAAGCTGACCGCGGCAAAGAAGGTGATTGATCAGCAGATTGCCGATGCCGAGGATAAGGCGCGTCACACCCGCGAGTTGACCGAAAAGTATGCCGGTATCGGCGGTGATGACTCCGGCAAGGCCGGCACCGAACCTGCGGCCGCGCATGGTGGCGGCGGTAGTGGTGGCGGCGGCGAGGGTAGCGGCGGTGGTGGTGCAGGGGAGCAGGGCACCACGCCGGCGGCGGCGCCGGGCGCTGCGCCGGGTACGCCCCCGCCTGGGCAGCCGATGATGCCGGGTGCGGGCATGATGCCCGCCGGGATGGGGATGCCGTCGATTCCGTCATTGGGCGGTATGCCTGGCTTGGGCGGTGGTGACCCCTTGGGCGCGTTGGGTGGTCTGGGCGGTGATCGTGGCGCTGGCTTCCACGACGACGACGGCAACCTTGGCGGGGACTCCTCGAAGCAGGGTGGGTCAGGACCGAAGTTCCACGACGACGACGGCTCGACGGGTCCGGCGTCTGGAAAAACCGACCACGACGGCACGGGGACGACCCCGGCGTCAGCGGGCGGTTCAGCGGGCGATGGCAGCGGGCCGGGCACCGAGCTGGCGGGCAATCACGCCGGTCACGCTGGCGACCCCGGTGCTGGGCAGGTTCCGGCGACGACGAGCGTGTCGCTGCCCGATGGTGAGACCAGCCAGGCGCGCACTGCGCAGGGCGCTTCGGCGGCGAAAGCGGCGCTGGGCGGCGCGACGGTGGCCGATGCGTGGCATCAGGCGGGGGTGACGGTGCCACCGCCGGGGACTCCTGTCACCGATCCGATTCCCCCGACGAAACTCAAGGCGGGCGATGTGGGTATCTGGCAGGACCATCTGGTGATGGCCTTGGGCAACGGGAAGGTGTTGGTGTCAGGGCAGCCGCAGCCGCTGTCGAGCGTGGGATCGGGCCCGGACTTCTTGGGGTGGATGGACCCTAGCGCGTTGGCTCCAAAGGGCTCTGCGCCCGCCGCGCCGCCTGCACCGGCTGCACCGCCTCCACCGCCGGCGCAGCCGTCTTAACTGATCGGCGGGCACGATGTCCACTCTTGACGGGTTTGTGCGGGCTGCGGGTGCGGCGATGGGCATGGCTCGGGAGAGTTTCGGCACGGGTGGCGGGGTCGCGTTGGCGCCGCCGCCGGGG
>NZ_JBMIOP010000026.1:0-6235 GCF_049197365.1 Mycobacterium sp. THU-M104 | reverse complement strand
AAGGTTAGATGTTTCAGTCGTTTTAGCGTCAGCTGGTGACAAAACTAGCTGGTAGAAGCGATGATCGGGTCCCTGTGTTGTTTGAGACATCTGAGATGATCCGCATGAGTCCGGCGAATGCGCGGGCAGGCGGCAAAGCCGACTGACACCCCCCCCGGAAGCCCGACGGCAGCTGCAGCCTGCATGGTGCGTGCCACGAGGTGTCGACAATCGCTGTGCCAGGGCCTGGCGGGCTTCGCGCCTTTTGTGAAATCCGCGGTTCAGCCTGCTGTTTCGTCGTGTCAGCGCTGGCCGAGTGCCTTAGCCGCTGTGGACACCTTCATGACTAGACGGCGCTCACGGTGCCGGACGGGGACGAAGTGGTAATGCTCGTAAAACGACCGGGCCTCGTCGTCTATCGCGTCAACGACGATGAGCCGTCCTCCGCCGATCTCCGACGCGGCGACGGCTTTCCCAAGTGCATCAAGGAGTAGCTGCTCGCCGTACCCCTGGCCGTGCAGCGTTGCGTCGATTGCCAGACGGGCGATCAAATATCCGGGTATGCGGGAATAGCCCGCAGCCATGGACCCCGGCACGCCGTCGTCTTTGCGCACGACTTCGGTGGGACAGATGGCGAAGTAGGCGCAGACCTTCGGCTCGCGGCGCGGGGTCCACACGTAGACGTGCGCTACTCCGCTGCTGTCGGCGCGGCGAGCGTGCTCGACCAGCCAGTTGTTCAGTGGCTCCTTACCGCAGTCGAACCCTTCCAGCGTGTGGTCGTCGTCGAGCCGCGCGGACTCGAACATCGCTTAGCGCCGCGTGAACGCCGCAGGCTTGCGTGCCGCTGCCGCGAGTCGTGGTGCGGCGTCGGCGGCGTCGAGCGAGGACATCAGCGTGTCGAACTGTTCGGGCTCCATCACCGTTACCAGCTCGTTGCGCAAGATGTCCTCGGCACGTTGGATCGCGGCTTTGCGGACGAACTCCGAGGTCTGCTCATGCACGACACTGGCGGCTCGCTGGATGCGGTCCAGGGTCGCCTCCTCCGCGCGAAGCTCGAAGCGTTTCCCTTTGACTGCCACGATGACACCTACCTAACCAGCAACCATAGTGTACGGCTAATGTACGTACGTTGCTACTGCAAACCATACCGCCATGAGTCAGCGCCAGGAAGCGGTTGCCCCGGATTCCCGCCAACATGCCCAGACCGCGATCCCCCCTCGGGGGTTTATGACGAACCCACGTCAACCACGATGCGCAACGACCTCCGCGACTCCGCACCCGACCAGCAACCGCACAGACCAACAGCGAGCTGTGAAAATGGCCCTCTGGGCACCGGAGAGTCGAGCCGGCTCGGGCTGGGCCTACCGCCACCCGAATGGGGGTATCTTAAGGACTTGTAACAAAGGTTGGATTTCTGTGTCGAACCTGCTCTCAGCCAACAGAATCCATTGTCGCCGTTGCTATTCTGCACTGCCGTGCGACTGTTCTCCTGTACGACATCAGGGTGAGTCGAACACGGAGTGGTCGCCGATCCTGCGCCACCGGCAACGGAGTTCGTCGTCGACTGTGACCAGTTCGAAGGTGGCACGACCGTCGGGATTTGTGAACGACCAGGTCATTTCCAATACGTGGGGCGCGCCCTGAACCGACTTGACCCGAAGTGACCTAGGCCAGGCGGCCGACGGATCGGCCACCAGCGCGTCGCACGCTGGGATGAACTTGGTTGTCAGCACTCGACGGAACGCATCGCGATGCTCACGTTTGAGCCGACGGTAGTCGGCGTCGAACGCCGGTGTCGTCTCAAACTTCACTACCGATCAGCGTCCAGCCGATCCAGATGCTCTAACAAGGCGTCACCGTCTTGGTGGACCGTCACCCGCCCTGCCGCAATGTGGCCATCAACTTCACGTTCACGCTGCTGCCAGCGCTCGGTCCAAAACCATCGCTGATCGGCGGGGACGGGCAGCGACGGCCGGAGCTCCAATACGCCGTCGTCGCGCTCGATGATCTCCACCTGCGCACCCGGCTCGTCCAGATGCAGCCGACGCCGGACCTCCGCCGGCAGCGCGACAACACCCCGTGATTGCACGCCTACATACCCATGAAACGCCATGGTCACAGTATTCCAACATTGCAGTAATAGCGCAATACTGTCTTACGACATGTCGGCGTCCTTGACCATGCCGACGGGATGCCTGCAGCAGGTAGGTTCCCGACTTGCCACCAAGGTGCGCTGTCTATGTCGGTTGCGCCGTGGGTCCGATGCAAAACAGCTGGTGAATGCGTCGATGAGGGTATGGGGTGTTGTTCGCGATGCGTGAGGCAGGTGTGATTGCTCTGCCGGATTGTGGCAGCGAGATCGCCGCGGCCGCACTACCCGGGAATTTCAGTCTCGCGATGCGGGGGCTATTCGTCGCCGGCGGCAGTCACGAACTCAAGCCCGGGTGCTCCATCGAATATCCCGTCATGGGAGACCAGTGGCACGCCGAGGCGCATCGCGGCGGCTGCGATCCATCGGTCTCCGTCATGGAGCTTGCCGGCGAGCGCATGGCCGATCTGTGTGCCGTGCGCACGCAAGGCGGCGCACGTGGTGATCATCTGATCATCAGGCTGGACGACGGTCAGTTCAGCGATGCGGCGTTCGAGTCGTCGGCGCCGCAGTTGACCCCACCCGGCGCGCAGAACTCCGTAGCGGAGTTCCATCACGGTTTGGAACGCGAGCAGGACGGGCCTTGGGCCGATCAGCATGCGGTAGTGCTCAGCGAGCCGATTGGGGCGGTCATCAAACAGCCAGCTGATGACCATCGTGTCCACGACAACACTCGGTGGCTGAGCGTTGGTCATGCGTCCGCTAGTGCAGCCTGAAAGGCGGCCCACTCCTCCTCGGGCACATTCTTGATGGCGAGGCGATCACGGGGGGCAGTGGCCGAGCGCGCCGGATTGCCTCATCGGGCGTATAGGTTCGCACGACTGGCTTTTCGGGCTGCTCGATACTGGACACAACGACAAGCCTACCGTCGCGTACTGACGTCCGACACCTCATCAGATCTGCGATCCGCTGCCAGGTGAGCGACCACTGGGCAGGGGGGTAGATTCCGAACTTGTCACTAACCTGGTGCTGGTCTGCCCGTACCACCACCGGCTGCACCACCGCGGCGAGATCACCATCACCGGACCCGCCACCGAGCTCGAAGTCACCGACAGCGCCGGGCGGCCACTGCGCCCGGGATCACTCGCGCGCCCGCCCACCGGGCCCCCGCCGGCCGTAGCGCCGTATGCCGGGCCCACCGGCGTACGCGCCGACTGGTGGTGGTACCAACCCTTCCAACCCCAACCACCACCTGAGAAGCTAGCCTGAGTTTCCGAGAATTGTGCTCCCTGGGCTTGCGGCCGGCCTTGGCCAGGGTGGTGCCGGTGCAGCCGCGGGCCAGTTCGACCGAATGGGTCAGGATGGCTGGCCGGTCGGCGCCGTAGACGGCGCGGCGGGTGTTGTGGGCGGTCAGGCCGCCGAACCGGTCCGTGTCGACGACGCAGCGGGCTCCGGCGGGCAGCGCGAGCAGCTCAGGGCAGTCGCTGGCCGGCACCGATCCCACATAGTGCAGCTTGGTGCCCGCGAGCAGTGCGAAGTTGGCCTGTGAGTTCTGCCCGGCATCGAAGACGACGGTCATCTCGGTGCCGGGCTGCCCGGCGGCGGCGGCCAGCCCGGCCTGCCGGGCGGCGAGGGTGGAGATCATGCCGGGGAACTGGGTGACATCGGGCTTGTTGCCGGGGTAGGCGTGGCTCAGTAGCGGGACGCCGCCGTCGCCGGTGACCACCAGCCCCAACCCGACCAGCCGCAGATCGGCTCGCTTCTGTTTGGCCTTGCCGCGCTGCGCGATCGGCGCCTTGTCGTTGCCGGTGTCGATGAAGGTGGCGAAGTTGGTCATGTCCAGGGCCACAGAGGCGGTGTCGAACCCGAACCGGGCGCATATCGCCAGCGCCGGCTGCTCCTCGATCCGCGCCAGTGCCTGCAGCGGCACCGCCTGCATGGCGTCCCAGAACCGGCGGTGATCCAGCGCCGAAGCGCTGATCATGGTGAACCGGTCCGCCGCCGTGGTGCGCCACCAGTCCGCGAACCCGCGTTTGGAGCAGGGATCCACCACCCGGTTGCACGCCGCCCCGATCGCCTCGTCGATGAGCGCGGCCACGCCCAGATCGGTCAGCAACCCCCACACCGCGGCCACCGCCCCGAACTCCGGGTGCGTTGGGGCAACATCGCATGCTCGCGGGTGTCCAGCAGCGCCTCCACCTCGGCCGCGGTGCCCAGGTACCACTCGGAGACCATCTTCGGTTTGCCGTCCACCCGGCCCATCTCGCGCAGGTACCAGTACGGCCGGCCGCCGATCGCATTCTTCTACAGGCTTGGCACAATTTCGGCCAGGCGGGATCGGCGGCGAAGTCAAGCACCAGCAGTGTTGTGTCACAAGGAAAATCGCGGCAACCCACATCGCGGCGGGAGGCCCGAAACCACGGATTCTCGGAAACTCGGGCTAGGCCTTTCGACCGTGCGTCGCAACCGAAAACGTCTGGGGCACAAAGAAACTACAGGCCGCTACGGCGACGGGTGCGGCGTGCCGGTCAGGATGGTGTCGACGGCGCCGACGAGGGTAAGGAATTCGACACCGCCGGCGAGCGTTCCCAGGCCCACATCTGCGGCGATGGGCTGGCCGATCGCGTTGAAGAGCCCCTGCAGTGGCTGGCCGTTGATCGCCTGCGTGATCCCGTTGAGGAACAGGTTGGCGTCGTAGGACGGCAACGTGACGACGAGCGCCGTCGCGATGTCCGCGGTCGGCAGCAACGTCGCGTAGGCGGTCGAGATGTCGGAGACGAGGCCGTTGGCGAATCCGGTGTCGGCGTTTTCGAGGCCCGCGATGGCGCCGTCGAGCGCCGACGTGAGCGAGATGCCCGTCGGCACGGCCGGCGGCGTGCCGGCCAGGCTCGGCAGCGCCGCCGCCGACAGGTTCAGTGGCCGCAGCCCCTGTGCGCTCAAATCGCCTCCTGCGGCGACCATTCCCTGGTAGGCGCCGTTGAGCAGGTCGGGCCCCAGCGCCAGTGTCGCGTTGAGTGGCGGCAATACCCCGAACGGCGTCGCGACGTTGGCGTAGCCGGTCGAATAGCCGTAGTTGGGGTCGCCATAACCCCAGTTGACCAGGTACCGAAGGTCGGGCTGCAGCAGGTCTGCGAGCGGGTTCCCGATACCGGGGATGGCGCGCAGCGGGTCCAGCAGCGGCAGATTCTGGGTGGGAATCATGTAATAGGTGGAGCCGCCGCTGTAGCCGGGCGACACCGGAAGGGTGATGGCCTGCGAGATCTGGGTCGCCGGGATCGTCAGGTACGTGCCGTGCACGAACGCGATGCCCGCGAAGGCGTTGAGGTCGGCGAGGATGTCGATGGGGTACTGCGGGAAGTCGGCGAAGCCGTCGTATTCCAGGGTGTAGTTGTCGATCGGGTAGCCGGTGTTCGAGGCCATGGCGCCGTAGAAGGGGATACCGAGACTGGGCAAGTCGAGACCCGGGAACCGGGCCAGCATGCCTCCGTTCGGCGTCATCTCGTTACCGACGAGCACGAAGCTCACGTCCGACGTCGGCGCGTGGGCGGCAACAAGATTCGGCAGTTCCAGTGCGGCGAGCATGGCGCCCTGCGAGTAGCCGAACACGGTGACCGGCTGGGTTGCCGCGTTGGGCCCGGTGAGCGCGTTGTTCAGGATCGTCAGGCCCCGGTCCACCGAGATGTTCAGGGTCAGGTCTTTGATCCCGGTGATCGGGTACAGGCCTTCGGGGGTGAACAATCCCTGGATGTTGCTGGTGGTGAAGTCACGGGAGACGTAGTTGCCGTACGCGGTGGCGATGTACTTGGCGTCGGGGATCGGCACCCCGCTGGCCCCGAGGATCAGCGCGGTCTTCACCGGTGTGGTGCTGGTGGCCAGCGCCGTGGCGCCCGCCGTGCCGGCTGCGGTGGCGCCTCCGGTGAGCGCGCCGAACTGGGTCTGGGCTGCGGCGCCGAACGACCCCAGGGTGGTGGTCGCCGCGGATTCGGTTGCCGCGTAGGTGGTTGCGGCGGCCGTGAGGGCGCGGGCGAACTCGTCGTGGAAATTCTGCGCCTGCCCGAGCAGCGTCTGATATTCGTGGGCGTAGGCGCTGAACAGGGTCGCGGTGGCCGCCGACACCTCGTCGCCGGCGGCGGCCTGCAGGCCGGTGGTCCAGCCCGCCGCGTCGGC